>JACCVE010000037.1 GCA_013698285.1 Chloroflexia bacterium
GGCGGCTTTGGCACGGGGAGGGCGGCGGCCGCCCATCTCGGTCGCCAGGCGGCTATAGAGGGGGTTCATCCGCAGGTGGAAGTGCTTGGCGTCGACGACCTCGACCTGCAGCGCCTCGTCCTTGATCGTAATGAGGACGTCCGGGGCGACGTAGACGGCGTCGCTGGGGCTGCGCCACCAGCGGGCCTGTTGGGCCTGGAGGGGGAAGGGGTTGAGGTGGTTGCGGATGAAGTCCCGGGTGGCCTCGATCTCGTCGGTGGAGACGTCGAGGGCCCGGGCGATCTGGCCAAATTTGTGCGCCCCGAAGGCGGCGAGGTGGTCGGTGACGATTTCGTTGACGCGGGGCGGCACGTCCTCGCCGCTATGGTCGAGGTGCCGGAGCTGGAGCAGCAGGCACTCTTGGAGGTCGCGCGCCCCGACGCCGATCGGGGCGACATCCTGGATCACCTCCAGGACCGCCTCGACGACGCTGACCTCCGTCCCCAACACCTCGGCCGCCTCTTCCAGGCTGACGGTCAGGAAGCCCCGGTCGTCGATCGCGTCGACCAGGAACTCGGCGATGTGGTACTCGTGCGGTTCGAGGACCGTCCGGGCATCGGCCAGGATCTGCTCGGGCAGGCTCATGGCGTGAGCGATGAGGGTCATCGGGTCGAAGTCGTCCCCGTCCTCACGGCGTTCGGTGAGCATCGTCTCGGGGAAGTCCTCGTAGCTCTCGTTCTCGGTGGGGGGGGCTTGGCTGACGAGGCAGGTCGTACAGAAGGTGCCGTCCAGGACGCCGCCGCAGAGGGGGCATGAGGAGCGCTCGTCGGCTTCCAGGGCCGGGTTGGCCTCCATCTCGGCGGCGATGACGTTCTCGAGCTCCATCCGGGAGAGGCTGAGGATGTAGTTGGCCTCGATCAGGCTGGGTGAGACCCAAGCCCGCATCTCCTGACCGAAATCGAAACCGTGTTCCATGCCGCGTTCCTTTCGTCACCGAGCAGTGCGTCACCGTGCAGCGGAGCACGTCCCGGCCCCGCCAGCCATGGCCAGGCGATCTGGGTCCCAAGCGTCCCCGGCGTGGGGCCATCAGGTGGCGGCCACGGTCATGCGACGGGAGGCGGTGACAGATACTGCCGCGTCGCAATCACCGGCCGGCTCACCGGGCAAGTTGTCTCGTGCCGGCAGTATACGGAACCCACCGGTAGCTGGCAAGAATCTTGCTAAACGGACGGCGACACGAGGCAGATCCTGGTGATCCGGGAGGACAAGGCGACGGTCGTGGCGACCGTGTCGCCGGGGGATTGTGCGCGGTTCGCGGGCGACGGTATCATGGGGATTCCGGGGTGGCCGCATGGGGGCGCATCGCCGGATCATGATTGGTCGAGGGGCATGCGCGCGTTCACCATCGGCCGGGTCCAGGGCATCGCGATCAATGTGCACCCGACGTTCGCCCTCGTTCCCCTGCTCGTGGTTTGGAACCAGCGCCAGGCGGGAGAGTGGGACGCGGCCGCGCTCCTGTTCGGGATGGTCTTGACGGGTCTCGTCTTCGGGTGTGTCCTGCTCCACGAACTGGGCCACGGGGCGATGGCCCTCCAATTCGGCATCCGGGTCCACGACATCACCCTCTGGCCGATGGGTGGCGTGGCCCGGATCGAGACCGCGGCCGCCACGCCGAAGGTCGAGTGGCTGGTGGCCATGGCCGGGCCCGCCGTCAATGTGGCGATCGCCATCGCCCTGGTCCCGGTGATCACGCTCTACGGACTGGCCCGGGGCTACACCTCGCTCTCCCCCCTAATGGATGAAGTCGTCGCGGCCGACGGGCCGGGGGCGCTGCTGGTCTACCTGCTGATCGTCAATCTCCTGCTGGTCGGCTTCAACCTCCTGCCCGCGTTCCCGATGGACGGCGGGCGCATCCTGCGGGCGTGGTTGACTGCGGTAACGGATCGGGACACCGCGACGCGGGTGGCGGTGGCCATCGGCCAGGTGATCGCCGGCGGCCTGATCGTGGCGGGCTTGGTGACCGGGCAGTACTCATTGATCTTGGTCGGGATCTTCGTGATCTTCGCGGCCCGGTCGGAGGGACGGGTCGTCCGGCTCGAGACGGCGATGCGGCGGCTCAGCGTCGGCCAGTTCGCCCTCTGGGACTCGGGGGGGATCGATCCGTCCCGGCCCCTGCCGCACGCGCTGCGGGGCGGCCCGCGGGACGTGGTGGTGACCGAGGAAGGCAGGGTGGTCGGGATGCTCTGGCGTGGTCAACTGCTGCGGGCGATGCGGGACGGGCTGGAATCTCGCTCGGTCGGGGAGGTGATGGACCGGGAGGTGGTGACCGCCGACGCGCGCGATTCGGTCTTCGATGTCCAGCGATTGATGGTCCGCCTCGACCGTTGGGCCATCCCGGTGGTCGAGGATGGTCTGTACCGGGGCGTCTTTACCGGCGAGCGATTCATCCACGTCTATCGCCAGGTAGAGATGGGCCAGAACCGGAGCGGTCCCGCCTCCGTCTTCGCCCAGGTCGGCCAGGGCCTGAGCGACATGCTGCGGGCCTTCGGTCGCTGAGTCCCGCTCGTGAGGGAGACACGACCGATCCGCCGGTGGGGCGCGGCGACGGTCCTGGATGGCGGGTGCCGGCCGGTTCGCCGCCGCCTTGACCCCCGTCGGCCAGGGGAGTAGCATCGCCCGATAGGGGGTGTCGTCCCTCGGAGGCACGATGAAGATCTCGACACGCGGCGAGTATGGGGTGCGGGCGATGGTCGCCCTGGCACACCACTATGGCGCCGGGCCGGTCTCACTGGCGACCGTGGCCAAGGATTCCGCCGTGCCTCCGGCCTACCTGGAACAATTGATCGGGCCCCTGCGCCGGGCCGGCCTGGTCCAGAGCACGCGCGGCGCCCGGGGCGGGTACCAACTGAGCCGGCCGCCGGCCGCGATCCGGGTCGGCGATGTCTACCGGGTGATGGAGGGGCCAGTGGCCCCGATGGACTGCGTCTCGGAAGACCCGGCCGACCAGACCTGCCCGCTGATCGACGGCTGCGAGACGCGGCCGGTCTGGCTCAAGGTGCGGGACTCGATCGTCGGGGCCCTCGACTCGACCACGCTGGGCGACCTCGTCCAGGCGCGGGAGCCGCGTCCGGTCCGCGAGGCCAGCGAGCCGCTGCCCGTCCTCTGACCCTTCCGCGGTCGGTGGAGCGATTGGGCGACGGATGGTGCCTGGCCACGACGGCGTGTCGAAACGGTGGGCAGCGCCTCGGTGGCCGGCGGCGTCCGCCCACTCCGGGCAATGACCCCGTTCGCCGTCCTGACTGGGTTCCGGATGGACAGGGCCGATCGCGCTCGCCCCTGGGCTCCGGGAGCGAACGCCAGACCGCATCGGCCCCGGTAATCGTACCGGCCCTGCTCCGCCTATGGACCGATCCGCAACCATGAGCCACCTCGTTCCCCTCCCGTGACCAGGACCACATGCCCGGAGACCGGCGATGATCCGCGACACCATCTACCTCGATCACGCTGCCACGACCCCGGTCGATGCCGAGGTGGTCGCGGCGATGCTGCCCTTCTTCGGGGAGCGATTCGGCAACCCATCGGCCGTCTCCCACCTGGGCCAGGAGGCCCGCGCGGCGGTCGACCGGAGCCGGGCGACGATCGCGGCCGTGCTTGGGTGCCGTCCCGCCGAGGTCATCGTCACCGGCGGGGCGACCGAGAGCGACGGCCTGGCGCTGGCCGGGGCGGCCTGGGCGGCGCGGTTCGCCCGGCCCGACGGGCCATGGCCCCACCTGGTGACCACCGCGATCGAGCACTCGGCGGTGCTGGAGAGCGCGCGGCTGCTCGAGCGGCAGGGGTTCTCCGTGACGGTGGTCCCGTGCGATGCGGATGGCCGGGTCGCGCCGGGGGCGGTCGCGGCGGCGTTGCGGCCGGAGACGTGCCTGGTCTCGACCATGCTGGTCAACAACGAGACGGGGGCCATCCAGCCGGTGCGCGAGATCGCGGCTCTGTGCCGGGAGCGAGGCATCGCCGTCCACACCGACGCGGTCCAGGCAGCCGGGTTGCTGCCGTTGAAGGTCGATGACCTCGGCGTGGACCTGTTGACCCTCTCGGCCCACAAGTTCTATGGCCCCAAGGGGGTCGGGTTGCTGTTTGTCCGGGCGGGGACGGCGATGGCGTGGACGCAGCGGGGGGGCGGTCAGGAGGGCGGACGCCGGGGCGGGACCGAGAACACGGCCGGGATCGTCGGGATGGCGGTCGCGCTGGCGAAGGCGGAGGCGCGGCGACCGGAGTACGTCGCCCACTGCGTGGCGATACGGGATGCGCTGGTGGCGGGGATCGCCGGGGCGGTGCCCGGGGTCGAGCTGAACGGGCCACCGCCGGGCCCGGACAGGCTGCCGAACAACGCCAACCTGGCCTTCCCCGGCATCCAGGGTGAGACGTTGTTGCTGGCACTCGACATGGAGGGCATCGCGGCCTCGGCCGGGTCGGCCTGCACGGCCGGCAAGGCCGAGCCGAGCCACGTGCTCGAGGCGATGGGGCTCAGCGACGAGCGATGTCGGTCCAGCGTCCGGTTCACGGTCGGCTGGGACACGACCGCCGAGGATGTTGACGAGACCGTGGGCGTGGTCGCCGGGGCGGCGGCGCGCGTCCTGTCGCTATCTGGCCGGGCGTGACCCGAGCGGGCCGGTGAGGTTCGGCCCCGGGCGGTCAGTGTCGCCAGTTTGGCCGGGACCGAGTTCAGGGCCGAGCGGGCGCAGGTCGACGCCGCCGCTGGAACGGCGGGCGGGAGCACACGAGATCCGTTGGTCAGGAGAGATGACCATCGAACCATGACCCTTTCCGCGATGGCCCTCACGCGAGCGGAAACCGCTGTCATCTGGGGGAGGACCTGGTATTCCCAACCTGGCCCGCCACCTGCCTGGAACGGGGTGCCGCGCGCCGCGCGACATGAGCGCCGGGCGTGACCCGGCTGGTGACCACGTCGCCAGGTGCATGTCCCGCCCTGGGTCATTCCCGGGCCAGTCGGTCCTCTGATGGTGACGAGTCACGCTCGCCGGTCGGCCCGGGCGTGGCATCGCCACTGGGTCCGGCGGGGTCCGTCGCCACCTCGCGGAGGAGGGCGGTAGTGTCTTGTTCGCCCATCTGGCCCAGGGGGGGCATGAGGTCGAGTGAAGCCAGGCCGAAGTGGCGCAGGAATGCGGCGGTGGTGACGTATTGGATCGGGTTGCCGGGGGTGGTCAGGCGACCAGCCGCCTCGACGAGGCCCCGGCCGTGGAGGGTGGCGAGGACCCCGGCCGAATCGACGCCGCGGACCGCCTCGATCGCGGCCCGGGTCACGGGCTGGCCATAGGCGACGATCGCCAAGGTCTCCAGGGCGGCCGGGGAAAGGCGCGCCTCCCGGTCCAGCCCGAGGAACCGGCGGATTGCCTCCCCGAACCGGGGCGCGGTGACGAGTTGGACGGTGTCGCCGTGGCGCTGCACCGTCCAACCCCGGTCGGACAGGGTGGTGAGGCCGATCAGCGTGTCCTCGATCGCCTCGGCCGGCACCCCGGCCCCGATGGCCAGTTCATCGACCGTGGCCGGTCCCGGCGAGATGAGGAGGAGGGCTTCGACGAGGGCGTCGAGTTCTGGTCCCGGGGGCGGTCCGTCGCCGCCGATGATCGGCAGGGCCACCTGGGCTTGGGCCCCGGGCTCGTCCGGGGCGCGGGACGAGGGCTCGGTGTCGCTCGCCCAGGTAGCGACCGCCCCGACCGTGAATTGTCGATCAGGATGTTCAGGGTCAACCGGCGCGGGATGGTCAGGGCCGGTCATCCCAGGTCGTCCACCGGCACGATGACCGTCGCGTCGGTCGAGGTGCCCGGACCGGCCGGGAGGAGGCGGATCGCGATCGGGCCGAAGAGGTCGTCCTGGACGGCGTCGACCGCCCGCTGGCGGACGAGGACGAGGACGGCGAGGAAGCCGATCAGCCGCTCCTGGCGGGGCCGATCTGGGGCGACGAAGTCGGTGAAGGCGAGGCTCCGGCCGCCCCGCAGCAGGTCAGCGAGCCGGGACACCATCTGACGCAGGGAGACGACCGGGGCCAGGGCATGGGTGGTCACCGGGGCGGACAGGAGCGAGAGGCGGCGGCGGATCGCCCGGGCGAGGCTGGTGGCCTCGTGGGGAGCGAGCGGCGTGGTGGCCGGTGGCGTCTTCACGGCGGGTCGGCGGGGTGGCACGGCGTAGGCCCTGCCGCCGGCCCGGTCGGTCTCGGCCAAGTCCCGGGCCGCGTCGCGGATGGCGCGGTACTCCACGAGCCGGTGGACGAGGTCATCCGGTTCCTCGTCCCCGTCCGGGCGGGGGGCACGGGGCAGCAGCGAGCGGGTTTTGAGGAGGACCAGCCGGGCGCCGACCGTCGCGAAGTCGGCCAGTGTCGCGGGGGGGACGGCGTTGTCCGCGACGTAGGCCAAGAATTGGCCGGCGACGGCGACCAGGGAGATGTCGGCGATGGGAAGTTTTTGGCGCTCGATCAAGCGGAGCAGCAGGTCGAGCGGGCCCTCGAAGGAGGGCAGGTGGAGCTGGTAGTCATCAAGCATGCCGCTCCCGCGTGACTCCCCGGCGACCATCGCGGCTTCCTCCCTCGTCCGGTGTGGACCGGCCCATCACGGCCGCGGCGACCGGGGATGACCCGTTCGCCGCACCTTCCCGTGACCGGCCGCGCGTCGCCCGAGTGTACGTCATCGACGGGGAAGATCCGGGTCTACCGGGCGATCTTCGGGCTCGTCCTGGACACGTCGCGCGGCGCGGTGCCGTGCCTCCTGCCCGTCACCCGGCCTCGTCGGCGGCCATCAGGAGCCGGAGGGCGGGGTCGGAGACGGGGGCCGGGTCGTGGTGGTGAGCGATGAGCCAGCAGACGCGGGGCGAGGATCCTAGGGCGGCGGTCCACGCGGCGCCGAGGGCAGGGTGGTGGACGGCGAGGACCAGCCCGGCCCGCCACCGGGGGACGCGACGGTCGAACGCACCCACGCGATCGAGGAGACGCGGCGCGAGGCGGCGGAGCAGGACTAGGGCGACGCGATCCGGCAACCGGACCCGACTGGGCAGCCCGGGCGGGCCCGACTTGGCAAGGTCGTGGAGCAGGGCCGCCACACCGAGGTCGCGGTCGGCCGGGGAAGCGGCAGCGACGCGCCGCCAGACGCGGACGGCATGGCGCTGGTCGAAGGCGGAGAGAACGAGGAACGCGTCCCGTTGGGCCGGGGTCAGGGACGAGATCGCGTCGGGCTGACCGGGACCGGGGCGACTGGGCCGGAGGGCGTCCAGACCCTGGCCGAGGCGGTGGCCGGCTGCCCGGATGACCGCGGCGAATGGAGCGGTGCTTCGGGCCGCGCCGCTGCCGCGCCGGGACCGTCCATCCTGGCCCGTCACCGAGATAGGTGGGCGGGCGTGACGGTCACTGGCGGCTCCGCGTACGCCGGAGCCCGAGGTGTGGGGAGACGCGTGGGCATGATCGAGGTGACTCGGATGACGGCCCATGGACCGGGCGTTCATACAGAATTCGGATGAACACTCAACCGGAGGAGCGCCGGTCAAGACCGGAACGCCGCTCCACCGTGGCCAGGGAGGACACGAGGTCCTCCCCGACGATGGGCGTCGAACATTGACGCTTCATCCGCATTCCGTATCAGACGTAGTAGAGGGTGTCGAGGAGCAGGTCGCGGACGGGGCCGGTGATGCCGCCGATGATCGAGCCGCCCAGGCTGCCGCCGATGAAGAGGAGGCCGAGGAGGATCAGGAAGCCGTACCGCTCCAGGGGAGCGAGGACGGGGTACCAGAAGTTGGGCAGGATGGCGACCAGGATCTTGTGGCCGTCGAGCGGGGGGATCGGGATCATGTTGAACGAGGCCAGCAGGATGTTGACCCACATGAACCAGGTCAGGTAGAAGCCCAGGGTGCCCGGCGTGTCGCCGCCGTTCCGGATCGCGTCGTCGAAGCGGAGGGGGATGGAGACGACGGCGGCCTGGGCGACGTTGGAGAGGGGACCGGCGAAGGCGATCAGCCCCATCGATATCTTGCGCTGGCCGAAGGCGCCCCGGAGGCGATTGGGGTTGACGGGGACCGGTTTGCCCCAGCCGATGGCGGGGAAGCCGAAGGCGATCAGGGCCATGCCGAACAGGCCGAAGGGCTCGAAGTGGACGGCGGGGTTCAGCGAGACACGGCCGAGCATCGCGGCCGTGTCGTCGCCGAGCTTCCAGGCGGTCCAGGCGTGCATGAACTCGTGGATGGTGACGGAGATGATGAACGAGAGCAGGATCGCGAAGACGGTCTCCGGCGCCCGTTCAGTGTAGGAGAACATGTCCCGTGTGCCCTTGGACCCTAGATGGCCGCGTAGACCGGGCGGCCCTGGCCCTCGTAGGCCTCGGCGCCCGACCCGGGGTAGAGGTGGCAGGCGACGTGGTGGCCGTTGCCCTGGTCGGCGAAGATCGGGTCGATGTGGCGGCAGACCTCCATCGCGTAGGGGCAGCGGGTGTGGAAGTGACAGCCGGAGGGCGGGTTGATCGGGCTGGGCACGTCGCCGCTGAGGATGATTCGCTCGCGCCGCTTCTCGATCACGGGGTCGGGGATCGGCACGGCCGAGAGGAGGGCCTTGGTGTACGGGTGGAGGGGATCATCGTAAAGCGACGCGCTGGGGGCCAGCTCGACGATCTTGCCCAGGTACATCACCGCGACGCGGTTGGAGATGTGCTTGACGACCGAGAGGTCGTGGGCGATGAAGAGGTAGGTGAGGCCGAACTGGTCCTGGAGGTCTTCGAGCAGGTTGACGATCTGGGCCTGGATCGAAACGTCGAGCGCGGAGACCGGCTCGTCGGCGACGATGAAGTCCGGGTTGGCGGCCAGGGCCCGGGCGATGCCGATCCGCTGCCGCTGGCCGCCGGAGAACTCGTGCGGGTAGCGGTTGGCGAAGTAGGGGTTGAGGCCGACGGTCTGGAGCAGCTCCTGGACCCGCTTGGTGCGCTCGCCCTTGGCGACGAGGTGGTGGATCTGCATCGGCTCAGAGACGATGTTGCCGACCGTCATCCGGGGGTTGAGGGAGGCGTAGGGGTCCTGGAAGATCATCTGGAGGTGGCGGCGCATCTTGCGCATCTCGCCGCCGTCCAGCTTGGTGAGGTCCTTGCCGTTGAAGACGACCTCGCCCGAGGTCGGCTTGTAGAGCTGGAGGATGGCCCGGCCGGTGGTGCTCTTGCCGCAGCCGGACTCGCCGACCAGGCCGAGGGTCTCGCCGCGGTTGACGGCGAAGGAGACGCCATCGACGGCCTGGACCGCGCCGACCTTGCGCTGGAAGATGATGCCCTGGGTGAGGGG
Organism: Chloroflexia bacterium; assembly: GCA_013698285.1. Lineage (GTDB taxonomy): Bacteria > Chloroflexota > Chloroflexia > Thermomicrobiales > UBA6265 > JACCVE01. The sequence continues at coordinate 9,298 of JACCVE010000037.1, forward strand.
GAAGTGCATCACCAGGTTGTTGACGGTCAGCAGGGCCTCGCCGGTGGCGGGCTGGCCGTCCGGGACGGGGGCGGGTTGGGTGGGGCGTTCGATCGTGGTGGCCATCAGATTAGACCCCTGTTCTCGGTGACGCGTGCTCTTGGGTGCCCGAGGTCCCTTGGGTGCCCGTATTCGCTTGGGTTTGGTTCGGGTTGATGCCGAGCGCGGTCGACGTCACGGCCTCGCTGCGGGGGTCGGTCGGGTCGGGATGGTCGTGGGCGGCGGCGACCGCGGCCTCGTCGGCCTCCTTGCTGACCTCTTCCCAGAACCAGCAGGCCGAGAAGTGGCCGGGCTGGACCTCCAACAGCGGCGGGTTCTTCTGCTCGCAGGCCTCCCGGGCGTAGTTGCAGCGGGGGACGAACGGGCACATGTCCGGCAGGTCGATCAAGTCAGGCGGGAGCCCCCGGATCGGCTCGAGTTTCGATTTCTTGGTCGCGTCGAGGCGGGGGATCGACTTCATCAGGCCGACGGTGTAGGGGTGGCGGGGGTTGGCGAAGATCTCCTCGGTGCTGGCCGTCTCGACGATGTGGCCGGCGTACATGACCTGGATCCGGTCGCTCATCCCGGCGACGACGCCCATCGAGTGGGTGATCAGGATCACGCCGGTGCCGCTCTCGACCTGGAGGGTGCGCATCAGGTCCAGGATCTGGGCCTGGATGGTGACGTCGAGGGCGGTGGTCGGCTCGTCGGCGATGATCAGCTTGGGGTTGCAGGAGAGGGCCATGGCGATCATCACGCGCTGGCGCATGCCGCCGGAGAACTGGTGCGGGTACTGGTCGACGCGCTCGTCGGCGTTGGGGATGCCGACCATCGTCAGCAGTTCGACCGACCGCCGCTTGGCCTGGTCCTTGTTCATGTCCATGTGAAGCTCTAACGCTTCGCTGATCTGCCGGTTGATGGTCAGGACCGGGTTCAGCGAGGTCATCGGGTCCTGGAAGATCATGGCGATGTCGTTGCCACGGATCGAGCGGACCTGCTCCTCGGACATCCGGAGGACATCACGGCCGTTGAAGACGATCTCGCCGGCGGTGATCTTCCCCGGCGGGGAGGGGATCAGGCGCATGATCGAGAGGCCGGTCATGCTCTTGCCGCAGCCGGACTCGCCGACGATGCCGAGCGTTTCGCCGGGCATGACATAGAAGGAGACATCGTCGACGGCCTTGACGATGCCGTCCTGGGTGAAGAACTGGGTCTTCAGGTTGCGGACCGCGAGCAGGGCCTGATCGTCCCCCGGCGTCGTGAGACTCGGGCCCTGGTAGGGTTGGTGTGTCCTCGGTGCGGCGACCATCGTCGCTCCTCTCCGGGCTGGCGATGCCGACGTGACATCCGTGACGTCGTGGCGGGCGTGGGCCGGTGCTCACACGGGGATGAGTGGGCACCTCGGCGACCGTTCCCGGTCCCTCGGCCTCGCCGGATCGTCGCCGCACGCGTCCCGTGTTGGCGGCACGATAGCACAGCGATAAAACGCGAGACAACAGGGGTTCGGCCCGTATCGGCCCCGGACACCGTCTCGCTCGGGCACCACGCACGAAACCGGTGCGACTGGCGGGGCCGATGGCCCGTGTTCCGGTGACCCAATGAGCCGTTCGGGATGCCGGGATCGAGCCCGTATCACCCCGGTCATCGCCCGGTGCCGGTTCGTTCGGCCGCCCCGCGATGGTCCTCAGGATGATCTTGGCCGACGGGCCAGCGGGCCGACGGATGAGGGGGCACCGGGCATGCGTGGGCGAGGGGCGCGGCCCCGGAGTGTCTGGGTGCGTCGTCGAGACGTGACGAAACATGGGAGGAGGGAAGACGATGGATATCGGATCGGTCCTGATCTGGTTGTTGATCGGTTTGATCGCCGGGGGGATCGCGAGCGCGATCGTGCCAGGACGGACGCCGGGAGGCACCATCGGGGCATTGGTGGTCGGGCTGCTGGGCGGTTTCCTGGGCGGAGCGATCCTCGATGCCCTGGACGTGGGGACGGGAGTGACGATGCTGGGAGCGATCCTGGTCGCCATCCTCGGCGCGGTGATCATCCTGTACGTGCTGCGGGCGGTGGACAAGGGGAGGACCTAGCGACGACCTAGCATGCGCCGGGGTCTCGTCGCGTTCTCGTGGATCGTCGGTCGAGATCGATGGTCGAGGCTAACCCCGGCCACGGCCTCGGGCCGGTGCCGCGTAGCCGGTCGCGATGAAGTCCTGGGCAGCCTGGGTATCGACGCGGTAGGCGAACCCGTTGCCGCCGCAGTTCTGACTGAGGCCGAACGAGGTGACGCCGACGACCGCCTGGGTGCCGGCCAGGAACACCGGTCCGCCGGAGTCGCCGAAGCAGGTGCCGCCGCCGGTGCCTGGGGCGTTGGTGTGGTGCAGGTTGAAGCCGTCGGTCAGCGAGTTCGAGAGGTTGATCAGCCGGACCTCGGCGACGAGCCGGGTGAGGTTCGCCTCGGTGACGGGCCGGACCTGCTGGAGGCCGTAGCCGGAGACGGTGAAGCGGGTCTCCTGCTGGCCGCGCTTGGTGGCCATGGCGTCGAGGGTGCCGATCCCGGCCAGGGTGGCGTAGGTGCTGACGGGAGCGGGGGCGTGGAGGACCACGTAGCCGAGGTCGCTGGTGTTCGGGAAGGTCGCGAAGTCGTCGAAGCCCGCCATCGTCACCGGCCGGCCGGTAATGCCGCCCGAGAAGGGGTAGCCAGTGGCAACGCGGTCAATGGTCTGGTCGAAGTAGACTCGGGCGCCGGCCGCCCCGTAGGTGCAGTGCCCGGCGGTCAGAAAGAGGGTCGCCGAGAGCATCGTGCCCGAGCAGCGGTGGGTGGGTTTCCCAGCGGCATCGGAGAAGACGACCAGGCCGACATTGTTGTAGGTACCGTCATCCGGGTAGCCATCCGTGACGGCACGGGCGGGCGCCACGCTGCCGAGCAGGACGGCAAGGACCGCTAAACAGACGAGGAGTGTCCGTCGCATCAGTAGAACCTCCCGCGTGAGACCGTCCCCCGATGTGCCCCGACCTGAGACAAGTGACCCCGAGAGTTCGCCCCACGAAGGAAGTGACTGTACGAGATGCGGACAACAACGGCAAGGATGCCGGAGATATCTCGCATCGGACCCGGTGCGATCCATTTCATTCTGCCGGGAAGACGGGTCGCAATTCGTAGCGAAACTCGTCGCTCGGCGTCCCCTTGAAGTGGTCGGCATCACGGACGGTGGCCACGCGGCTGAACCGGAGCCGATCGAGGAGTCCGACGGAGGCGGCGTTGCGCGTGTCCACCTCCGCGACCAGCAGGGTAATGCCGTGGTCGACGACGAGATGCTCGACCATCCGGGCGACGCCCTCGGTGGCGAGTCCCCGGCGTTGGTGCCGGACGAACACGACGTAGGCGATGGAGGAGGAGCGGTCGGGGTAGACGGTCGCTTCCAGGGTGCCGACCGGTTCGCCGGAGTCTCGGCGCCGCATCACCCAGTTGAGCCATCCCTGGGTGTCGTCCGGTGAACGGCGACCCGATAGGAGGCCGTAGCGGGCTTCGAGGGCGGCCAGATTGGCGGGTGGGTTGCCGGGGATGAAGCGGTAGAGGCGCTCGTCGCCCAGTGGGCCGAACGTCTCGGTGGCATGGGCCGGGACGAGTGGTTCGAGCCGGAGCCGGGGCGTCTCCAGGACGGGAAGGGTGACGGGGTCAGGCATGGCGGGACAATAGCAGACGGGCACGGAGGCCGGCAGCTCCCGGGGCCGCCGGGGCATCTCGGGTAGGGTCGAGATGGACGAAGGCATCCGCGCGGTGACCATTCCTCATCGAGGCGAACGTTGATACACTCCCGCCGATCTGGTGACCGAGACCAGCGGCACGCGGCGGCGACGGTGATAGGGGGCAACGCGGTGGAGATGGCGACGGCGACCCATTCCGAGGAGACCCGGTACTGGGTCGCCTTCCACCGGGTGCCCTATGTCGGTGGGGCCCGATTGCGGAAGCTGCGCGAGCACTTCGGTGACCTGGGGACGGCCTGGGCCGCGCCGGCCGGCGCACTGGGGACGGTGCTGGACGACCGGTCGTTGTCGCATGTCCTCCAGGCTCGGGAGGAGTATGCCCCCGAGGCCGAGATGGCGCGGATCGAGCGGCTGGGGATCCGGGTCGTGACCCTGGGGGAAGATGGCTACCCGGCCCTGCTGAAGGAGATCCCCGCCCCGCCGCCGGTGCTGTACCTGAAGGGGACGATGGTTCCGGGGGACCGCGTCGCGGTGGCGATGGTCGGGACCCGGAAGATGACCCACTACGGCCGCGACGTGGCATTTCAGATCGCGACCGACCTTGCGGCGGCGGGGGTGACGGTCGTCTCGGGGCTGGCGCGGGGGATCGACGCGATCGCCCACGAGGCCGCGCTGCGGGCGGAGGGACGGACGGTGGCGGTGATGGGGTCGGGGGTGAACGTGATCTACCCGCCCGAGCACCGCACCCTGGCCGGGCGGATCGAGGGTGCCGGGGCGCTGCTCTCGGACTACCCGCCGGACCGCAAGCCGGACGCCCAAAATTTCCCGGCCCGGAACCGGATCGTGGCCGGCCTGACCCTGGGAACGATCGTCGTCGAGGCGCCGGAGCGCTCCGGAACATTGATCACCAGCGACTTCGCCGCCGACTACGGTCGCGAGGTCTTCGTCGTGCCCGGCAGCGTGATGTCGGACCAGAGCCGGGGCTGCCACCGGCTGCTGCGCAACGGGGCCCGCCTGGTGTCGAGCGCCGCCGATGTCCTGGAGGATTTGGGCTTGGACGGGCGGGCGACAGAGACGGCAGTCCAGCAAGCGCTGCCGATGGATGAGGACGAGCGCCGCCTGCTGGCCCTGTTGACCGGGGAGCCACAGCACATCGACGAGGTGGCCGAGGCCTCCGGGAGACCGGTTCACCACGTCGCGGCGACGCTGCTGACCCTGGAATTGCAGGGGATGGTCCGCAACCTGGGGGCGCAGCACTACGCCCGGCGGTGAGGGCCGGTGATCCGGCCGGAACTCATTGCCACCTGACCAGAGTCGGCCGGCTCGGGACGCATGACCCGGCGTGCAAGACTGGGGAAGCGCGGCCCGTAGCCCTGGCGCGGGACGTGGGGAAGCTGGGGCGGCATAGTGCGGTCGTCACGCCGTCCGATGCTGTCCCGGGCTGGTGCTCGGGGACCGATGATCCCGGCAATCCAGGAGCGATCCATCCGATGAACCTTCCTGATGGTCTCCTCGCGCTGCTGCGCCAGCCGAGCCCGTGCTACCTCGTGACCACGATGCCCGACGGGTCGCCCCAGGTGACCCAGACCTGGGTGGACACGGACGGTGAACACGTCGTCGTCAACACCGTCGAGGGATTCCAGAAGGTGAAGAACGTCCGCCGCGACCCACGGGTGGCGGTGGCGGTCTCCGACATGGCGAATCCCTTCCGCTATTTCCAGGTGCGCGGTCGGGTCGTGGGGCTGACGGCGGAAGGTGGGGCCGAGCACATCGAGAAGCTGGCGCAGCGGTACACGGGCGGGCCCTACGCCTGGTACGGCGGACGCGACCAGGTCCGGCTGATCATGACCATCGAGGCCGAGAAGGTCAGCGGTATGGGGTGAGTCACGGCTGGCCATTCGTTCATCTCGGACCGTGCGTGGGACACCACAACTGCCCGGCGGGATCGGTGACTGGCCAGTGCCGTCCCGGCGCCACGTAATCAGAGGGAGACGACCCATGTCCACCCATGCCGCGTTCCTCGCCCTGGGGGACGAGCGCTTCGTGTCCCTGACGACGTTCCGGAAGACGGGCGAACCCGTCTCCACCCCGGTCCGGATCGAGCGAGACGGCGACGCGCTGGTCGTTACCACGCCGAAAGCGAGTGGCAAGGTCAAGCGGGTGCTGAACGACCCACGTGCCGAACTCCCGCCCTGTGACCGGTTCGGGCGCGTCAAAGAGGGCACCGAACCCGTCGGGGGTGTGGCGGAGATCGTGGCAGACGCCGCCAGTCGTGTACGGCTGACCAGCATGTTCCGCGCGAAGTACGGCCTCGAGTACCGCATCTTCATGGTGGTCGAGCGCCTGGTCCAGCGCGGCCAGAGTCCCCGGGTCATGCCGCGCGTCCGGCCGGGCTGATCCGGCGCGACGCCGCGGCGTGAAGCCCGAGGCAGACACAGCGAACGAGGGCGGCGATCACCACGGACAAACGCGACGATGGCCGGGGTATCTC
>JACCVE010000292.1 GCA_013698285.1 Chloroflexia bacterium
AGGCCGGTCAGGTCGCGGTTGATCACGTTCGGGTCGGCGCCCGAGCCGCTGATGTCCTTGCCGATCCGGTCGATCAGCAGGAGGTCGATCGCCTCTCCCGGCAGGTGGGGCATCATCGTCCGGGCCCTGGCCAAGAGCTCTTGCTCGCGCTCCCAGATCCGCGTCCCCGGCACCGCCTCGACGATCGCCAGCTCGCCGTGGCCATTCTCGATCAGGGCCAGGCCAAAGGGGACGTTGACCCGTGCCAGGATGAACGCGCCGACCGCCGGGATCAGGTGGTGGAAGTCGGCGAAGCCCTGACGGTGAAACGCCTCGGCTCCCTTCTGCTTGCCGAGACCGATCGCCAGCATCTTCATCAAGCCCGATTCGACCGGGCCATGGAAGTCGGTGTGGGGCTTGACCCGGCCGACCGGGATCACCACGTCGGCGCGCTCGTGGGCGATGCGGTCGAACCAGACTGGCACGCCGTCCTCGACCTCCCCGAGGCGGACGGTGTCCATGCTGGCCACGATTGGGCAGCCGAGGATCTCCGGCGTCAGGCCATAGTGCGCCAGCAGGGCCACCTGTCCCTCGGCCGTGGCCCCGCCGTGACTGCCCATGGCCGGGACGACGAACGGCTCGCCGCCCATCGCGCGAACCCGGGCGACGGCGGCGGCTAGCACGGCGCCGACCTGGTCGATGCCCCGGCTGCCGGCGGTCAGCGCCACCCGGGTCCCCGGATTGATCGCCTCCCGCGCCTCGCGGGTTTCGAATGCCCTGGCGACGGCCGCCCCGACATCCCCGACCCGCGTCGCGTCGAGGTGCTGGCGGACCAGCGCCCAGCGCGGCAACTCGCTACCCTCGAAGACTTCCAGCCCGATCATCACCGCCCCCTCACCTGGACCGCCTATCCCGTCCTCGGATCGGCATGGTGCGGCCCCGGCGGCGGGCTGTCAACGCAGCCGGACCTCGCAACCGGACAGGCCATCGTCATAGCCGGTGGTAAAGGCCGCCACACGTTGTTCGCTCGTGCCGTGGGCGAGGGGGTCGGTCCAATGGGTGTCCTCGGCGTCGCCGGACAACGCGGTCAGGCCCAACGCCTCGTCGAGGTCGCCCTCGTCCAGCCAGCCCCGGGCTTCGGCGTCACCGGCATAGGCGCCGGCCAGGCAATCGGCCTCGAGTTCCAGTTGGATCGTGTAGAACCCGCCGTCGTCGTGGGGCTCGTCGGTCGCGTACCGGCCCTGCTCGGCCTGGATGTGATGGGCCCACTCATGGGCGACCACGGTGACCCAGGCGAAGTCGCCGATCTCCGTTTCCACCAATTCCCGGAACCACTCGGTGTAATAGATGGAGCCGTCCAGGGTGCAGTAGAACGCCGCCGTCTCTGCCGGGTCGGCCGACCCGCACCCGGTGCGGATCTCGGTGGCGAACCCGACGATCCTGACCGGCGACGAGTAGTCGATGCCCGCGTCGTCGTAGGCATCCTGCCAGAACTCGTCGACGTCCGCGTCGAGCGGGTCTTCGAAGGATGGCGGTCCCGGCTCCGCGGCGGGGTCCGCATCGTCATCGAGAGCGCCCGGCGGTGCCAAGGTCGAGATCAGGGCATCGACCGACTCCCGGTCGATGCCGAAGAACCATCCCCACTCCCCGGCCGACTCGACGAGGTGGACGACCCCCGGAACATCGGTCCACTCTCCGTCGATCTGGTACGGCTGGTCGTAGGATACGGCGGCCGTGTCGGGGTAGGACTCACCGGTGACGCCCCAGGTCCAGTCCACGAACTCGACGCCGGTGACGGTCAACTCGTCGGTGGGGGTGTCCGCGAATTCGGTCTCGTACCAGCCCACGACGACCCAGCGGGGCACCTCATCGACCACATCGGGATGGACCAGGTCGTACAACGCGTCGTAGTCGCCCTCGGCTTCGAGACGGGAGATCTCGATCGCGGCCTCGGCGGCGTCCGCCGCGTCCCCCGTCAAGCGGGTCGTTTGGCTCGCCGCAACCTGGCCGATCGCCAGCGGGGACATCAGGGCGGCAATGATGAGGAACAACAGGAGGAGAACCCGGCGGACCATGGATGACTCCGGAACACGCGAACGAGGTTGGTGGAGACACGATGTCTACCGGAGTCTACGCCGCGCCGCCGTCCACGGTCGCGCTCCGATCGCACTCCCGCCACCGCGGAAGGATTCTTCCGGCATCAGAACCCGACCGCGTCCCGCCCCTTCAGCCCCAGCATCTGCCGCACCTCGTCCGGAGTGGCGATTTCCAGCGACAGCTCGGTCAGGATACGGCCGATCTTGGCGACGAGGTCGGCGTTGGTCTCGGCAAGGCGACCCTTGCCGAGGTAGACGCTGTCTTCCAGGCCGACCCGGACGTTGCCTCCCATGATCGCGCCCATGGTAACGAGGTTCATCTGGTGCCGCCCGGCGCCCAGGATCGACCAGAGGTAGTCGTCGCCGAACAGGCGGTCGGCCGTCCGGCGCATGTGGACCAAGTCCTCCGGGTCCGTGCCGATGCCGCCGAGGATTCCGAAGATCGTCTGGACGAAGAGGGGCGGCCGGACGATGCCGCGCTCCAGCATGTGGGCTAGGGTGTAGAGGTGGCCGACGTCGTAGCACTCGAACTCGAACCGGACGCCGTGGCCCTCGCCCAACTCTTTGATGATCCGCTCGATGTCGGCGAAGGTGTTCTTGAAGATGAAGTCGCGGGACCGCTCCAGGTAGTCCCGTTCCCAGGCGTGGTCGAACGTTTTGACGCGGTCGATGACCGGGTAGAGACCGAAGTTCATCGAGCCCATATTCAGCGAGCACATCTCCGGCTTCGCTCGGAGCGGGGCCGCCAGTCGCTCGTCGAGGGTCATCCGGTGTCCGCCGCCAGTGGTGATGTTGACGATCGCGTCCGTCTCGGCGGCTATCCGGGGCAGGAAGGCCATGAATCGCTCGGGGTCTGCCGTCGGGCGGCCGTCGTCGGGATCGCGGGCATGGAGGTGGAGGATGGCCGCCCCGGCATTGGCGGCCCCGATCGCCGAGGTCGCGATCTCGGCGGCGGTGATCGGTAAGTGCGGCGTCTGGGACGGGACGTGGATGGCACCCGTCACCGCGCAGGAGACGATGACGCGGCGGCTGGCGGCCATGGTGTCCTCCAGATGGTCGACGTGGTCCAAGAGCGCCCGTGGCCCGGTGCGGTTGACCAGGACCCGGGATCCGCGCCCGGGGACCAGCGACGCTGGGCGGGAGTGTACCGGAGCCCGGGACGGATCGGCGTTCATCCATCGTGGGGATGTCGCCCGGACAATGACCTCGCGGTCCACCATTCCGGGTAGCCGGGCAAGATACCGCCCGGAACACGACCGCCCCGGTGGGACGCGGGCGAACCATCTTCGGCATCCACATACCAGCGGCCGGGAGGGAGATCCCCTGACAGTCCGAGCCGTGATCTCAACGGGCGGGACGTGGTCGACCCGCCACGCGCCGGGCATGACGAAGGCCGTGACGTTTGCCACGGCCTTCGGTCAACGTGCGGTTGGTGTGTCTGCCCGGACGATGTGGAGATCCGCCATTGCGGGAAAGCCCGCTGCACTTGGTCCCCTCTGAGGGGATCACGGATCATCGGACTGGCCGATCTGGTCGTTATCTGGCTCCGCCGGGTTCGGAGCCTGTCCTGTCAACCTGCCAGACCCCCCATAACACCCTGTTGCTCACGGTGTGCATGGGTCCCCTCCTCGACTTCGCCTCTCGCG
>JACCVE010000046.1 GCA_013698285.1 Chloroflexia bacterium
CCTGAAAGAGCTGCGGGCCCATCTCGACCAGCGGTGGAACAACCGGATGTTCCTCGCCGAAGCGAACCAGTGGCCCGAGGACGCCGCCGAGTACTTCGGCGACGGCGACGAATGCCACATGAACTTCCACTTCCCCTTGATGCCCCGGCTGTTCATGGCGGTCAGCCAGGAAGACCGCTTCCCGATCATCGACATCCTCCAGCAGACACCGGAGGCCGCCCACGGCTGCCAGTGGGCGCTGTTCCTGCGCAACCACGACGAGCTCACGCTCGAGATGGTCACCGACGAAGAGCGCGACTTCATGTACCGCGCCTACGCCCACGACCCACGGATGCGGATCAACCTCGGTATCCGTCGTCGTCTCGCCCCCCTGCTGGGCAACGACCGACGCCTGATCGAGCTCATGAACTCGCTGCTGTTCTCGATGCCCGGCACCCCGGTGGTCTACTATGGCGACGAGATCGGGATGGGCGATAACATCTACATGGGCGACCGGAATGGCGTCCGGACCCCGATGCAGTGGAGTGGTGACCGGAACGGCGGCTTCTCCCGCGCCGATTGGGCGCGCCTCTACTCCCCGAGCATCATGGACCCGGTCTACGGGTACCAGGCCGTCAATGTCGAGGCCCAAACGCGGACCCCCACGTCGCTGCTGAACTGGACGCGGCGCCTGATCGCCGTCCGCAAGCGCTACAAGGCGTTCAGCCGGGGATCGCTGGAGTTCCTCCACCCGGATAACCTGGCCATCCTCCCCTACGTGCGCCGTTGGGAGAACGAGACGATGCTCTGCATCGTCAACTTGTCCCGGTTCGTCCAATGTGCCGAATTGGACTTGAGCCAGTTCAACGGCTATCAGCCGGTCGAACTGATGGGGGAGACACGCTTCCCGCGCATCGGCGACCTGCCGTACTTCATGACCCTTGGCCCCCACTCCTTCTACTGGTTCCGCCTGGAGCCAGGACCGCCGGACGCCTGACATGGCGGAACTGGGTCACCGCGAGCGTGGGACGAGCACCGCGGGCTCCGGGTCGGACGAGGTCTGGGCAGGGATCGAGCGGCTGCTCGCCGACCGGGGTCCGATCTTCCTGGCGTCACGCCGGTGGTTCGGGGACAAGGCCCGCCGGATCGTCTCGATCGAACCGATCGATTCCGTGATCGTCCCCGTCGGGCTCGACCTCTTCATCCCGACCATAGCCCGGGTCTGGTTCGCGGACGGCGGCCAAGAACGCTATTTCGTCCCCCTGGTGATAACGGCAGCGCCGGTCGATGACGGCGGGGCACTTGGCACCATCACCGGGGCCGACGGCACGCGCGTGGTCGCGGAGGCGATCGCCGTCGAGCCGTTTCGGGACTGGTTACTCGACCGCCTCGTCTCTCACGTCTCGGTCCCCATGCTGTACGGCACCCTGACGTTCACCCCGACCTCCGTGCTCGAGGACTACGTCGCCGCCGCGCGGAGCGGTCCGAGCCGGATGGTGAGCGGGGAGCAAAGCAACTCCTCGATCGTCTACGGCGACACGGCGATTCTCAAGGCGTTTCGCAAGTTGCGATCAGGCACCAACCCAGATATCGAGATCGGCCGTTTCCTGACGGACGAGACTGGTTTCACGCACGCCCCGCCCCTCCTCGGCGCGATCGAGTACGCCGGTGACGACGGGGACATCGTTTCGATCGCGGTGCTCCAACTCTTCATCCCCAGTTCGGGGGACGCCTGGACCGCCTTGCTCGACGACCTCGGCGAACTGGTGAGGACGCCTGACCCGCTGCGAGGTGAGTCGGTAGAGCGACTCACGGCGGGGGCAGCCCTGCTCGGACGGAGGACGGGCGACCTGCACGTCGCCCTGGCCAGTGCGACAACCGGTCATGCCATGGCCCCGGAGACCATCACCGCGGCAGATGTCGCCGCCTGGGCCGCCACGCTGGCGCGAGAGGTCGAGCGATTTTTGGCAGAGGAGGACGAGCGATCACCGGCACGGCCGGGTCAACCGGACACGTCTCGTCCCAACCTTGGAATCTCATCGGCCGCGACCGGGTATCAGGGACTTGTCGGGTCGGCCAAGATCCGCGTTCACGGCGATTATCACCTCGGCCAGGTCCTTCACACCCTGACGGGCGACGTGGTGATCCTGGATTTCGAGGGCGAACCGTCCCGACCGGTCGAGGAGCGGCGACGCAAGACCTCACCCCTCAAAGACGTAGCCGGGATGCTGCGGTCGTTCACCTATGCCCGGGTCGCCACCGCCCGCTCGGTCTCAGCCGGAGACGCGTCTGGGGCCGAAGCCGCGCTGCGATCTTGGGAAGACGCCGCTCGCCACGCCTTCATCGGCGCCTACCGGGACACAACCGCCTCGTCGCCGGTGCCGCTCTACCCGACGGATACTCCGGTATTCGACCGTGCGCTCCGGGCCTGGGAGGTGGAGAAAGCGATCTACGAGGTCGGGTATGAGCGGAACAACCGGCCCGATTGGCTGCACCACGTCCTCGCCACTCTCGACCGCCTGTCGGCGCCGGAGGAGACCCCCCCAGCGGGTTGAGTGACGCGACGGGCGGGGCTACCGGGACAACGTGCCCGGTGGCCC
>JACCVE010000050.1 GCA_013698285.1 Chloroflexia bacterium
ACGGGGCGAGAGACGCGAATCCCATCGGGGGAAGGACCCTTCGCGACTACTCCGCCTCCTCGGCCGAGGTCAGGGCCTCGACGAGTTCCAGCTCGTAATCGTTGTAGTCGAACATCAGGAAGAGGGCGATCACGACAGAGGCGGCGATGGCCAGTCCGGTGACGAAGATCGCGGTCAGCTTCTTGTCGTCGAACTTGAGGTGCATGAAGTAGCCGACGACGGCGACGAACTTGCCGATTGACAGGGCGACCAGGGCCGGGACGAGGATCCCGGACAAGAAGTCCAAGTAATAGATGGCGACCTCGACGGCGGTGACGAGGGCCAGGATCAGGGCGACCTGGATGTAGGTTCGCTCCCCGGGATGTCCCTCGTGGTCATCGACCAGGTGGTCGGTGCCGGGCTGGGTGCCAGGACCGTGGCTGTAGCCGTCGTCGCCGTGGCTCACCGACTGGGCCATGGTTGCCGTCCTCTCTCTTGACATGCCAGTTCGCCTGGCTCGCGTCGCGCGTCGTCTCGATCGCTAGCTGAACGGCAGGGCGTTCATCAACCGGAGCATCGCCTCGGGCGCGGCCTCGACCCCCTCCGGCCCCTCCTCGTAGGGGATCAGGTAGACCAGGGTGAAGATGATGATCCAGACGATGTCGACGAAGTGCCAGTAGAGGCCGACGATCTCGACGTTGAGACTGTCCTTCTTCGAGACGCCACCCCGCAAGGAGACGACCAGCAGGGAGACCAGCCAGATCACGCCGATGGCGACGTGGGTGCCGTGCAGGCCGGTGAGGGTGAAGAACGAGGCGCCGAACATGTTGGTCTGCAGGCTGAGGCCTTCGACCTGGTAGAACTCGCTGAACTCGAAGTATTGGCCGCCGAGGAAGATCATGCCCAGCAGCGAGGTCGCCGCCAGCCAGACGCGCAGGCCGCGGACATCGTCCCGCTGGATCGCGGCCAGGGCCAGGACCATCGTCAGGCTGCTGAAGAGGAGGACCGCCGCGCTGATCGAGGTGTAGGGGATGTCCACCACCTCGGACGGGTACGGCCCGACCCCGGCCTCCTGGGCCCGGGAGCGATAGATGACGTAGGTCGCGATCAGGGAGGCGAAGAAGACGCAGTCCGAGCTGAGGAAGGCCCACATCAGCATCTTGCGGTGGTCGATGCCGGTGCTGGTGGGGGGATGTTCGGAGTGGCCATGTTCGGCCACATGCCCCGTTCCCCCGGCATGCTCGACCCGTTGCACGGCGGTCGTTGCCACGTTCGCGTCCTCCCGTGTCCTCGGTGAGATCCCGTTTGCCGGTCGCTCCCGGCCAGCCCGTCCGAAACGGCTCGTCTAGCTCGTCTAGCTCGCGGGCTCCAGTGACCAGCCATAGATGCCGACCAGCAGGACGACCACGCCGCCCAAGGTCAGGAATGGCAACTCGATCGTCCCGACCGGGACCCGCGGCCAACTGAAGATCAGGCCCATCGCGGTGAAGAACAGGCCCGACGCCGCGATCAGGGGGTAGATCGACGGATTCGGCAGGTGGATGTCGTGCTGGTCACCGGCCGCGAGGCGGTTTCGGGCCTCCTCGGCGGGGTCCTCGTCCGGCACCTCACCGGTACCGATCGTCTGGCCGGCGATCTTGACGTCGAGCGTCTCTTCGTCGGCGTGGGATTGGCCGTGGCCGGTGCCGTACTTGTCGGCCCAGAGCTGGTCACGATGATTGACGATCGGGATCTCCCGGAAGTTATAGACGGGCGGCGGCGACGAGATGCTCCATTCCAATGTGGCCCCGTCCCACGGGTCGTCGCCCGCCGGCTTGCCGTTCTGGAGGCTCTTGGCGACGTTCCACATGAAGATCAGGAAGCTGGCCCCGAGGAGGAACCCGCCCGAGGAGACGATCACATTCCAGAAGCCCCAGCCCGAGCCGCCGCCATAGGAGGAGTATCGGCGCGGCATGCCCTCCAGGCCGAGGAAGTGCATCGGGAAGAAGGTCAGGTTGAAGGCGGCGAAGGTGACCCAGAAGTGGATCTTGCCGATCCCCTCGTCGAGCATCTTGCCGGTGAACTTCGGGAACCAGTAGTAGATGCCGGCCAGCAGGGCGAAGATGCTGCCGCCGAAGAGGACGTAGTGGAAGTGGGCGACGACGAAGTAGGAATCGTTGTGCTGGGTGTCGACCGGAGGCGAGGCGTGCATGACGCCGGAGATGCCACCGATGGTGAACTGGGAAACGAGCCCGACCGCGAAGAGCATCGGCGTCGTGAACCGGAGTTGCCCTCCCCACATCGTGCCGATCCAGTTGAAGATCTTCACCCCCGTGGGTATGGCGATCAGCATCGTGGTGGCCGAGAAGACGGCGTTGGGGGTCGGGCCCAGGCCGGTGGTGAACATGTGGTGGACCCAGACGCCGAAGCCCAGGAAGGCGATCGCGGCGATGGCGTAGGCCATCACGGCGTAGCCGAAGAGCGGCTTGCGGGCGAAGACGGGGATGATCTCGGAGACGATGGCGAAGGCGGGCAGGATCAGGATATAGACCTCGGGGTGGCCAAAGACCCAGAACAGGTGTTGCCAGAGGAGCGGGTCGCCCCCGGTGAAGACCAATTCACCGGCCGCATTGAGGGTGGACGGGATGTAGAAGTGGGTGCCGGCGAAGCGGTCCATGCTGAGCAGGATCAGGGCGACGGTGATGGCGGGGAAGGCCAGCACGATCAGGACCGAGGTGATCAGGGTGCCCCAGCAGAAGATCGGCATCCGGAACAGGGTCATCCCCGGCGCCCGCATGTTGAGGATCGTGACCAGGAAATTGAACGAGGCGGCCAGGGAGGCGACGCCGAGGATCTGGAGGCCGAGGGCCCAGAAGTCGACGTTGCGGTTCGGGCTGTAGAGGGCGTTGGTGAGGGGAGCGTAGCCATACCAGCCCTGGTTCGGCGCCTCGCCGGAGAGCCAGGACAGGTTGAGGATCAGGCCGCCGGCGGCGAAGGTCCAGAAGCTGAAGGCGTTCAGGCGGGGGAAGGCGACGTCGCGGGCCCCGATCTGGAGGGGGATCAGGTAGTTGAAGAAGGCTGAGCTCAGCGGCATGATCGCCAGGAAGATCATGGTCGTGCCGTGCATCGTGAAGAGCTGGTTATAGGCCTCCTGGCCGACCAGCGCGTTCTCGGGCCGGGCCAGTTGGGCCCGCATGATCATCGCCTCGAGGCCGCCGACCATCAGGTAGATGAAGGCGGTCACGCCGTAGAGGAGACCGATCCGCTTGTGGTCGACGGTGGTCAGCCAACTCCACAGGACCGCGGTCTTCGTGGCGCGGGCCGGGCTGACCACAGCCTGGCCCGTCCCCACTCCCTGCGTCTGTGGCCGTGCGACTGATGCCATCCCCGTTGCTCCCTTCCCCCGGTCGGTCTCGGTCGCCGTCCGCGCCCGATGAACGCGCGTCTAGCTGGCGTTGGCGAAATAGATGATCGCGATGATCCCCGCGAGGAAGAGGGCGATCACGGCGAAGAACAGCCTGGCCTGCATCCCGACGTAGGTGCGACCCTCACCGGTCGTCCCCGCGTCCCGGGCCGGCTCGGCATTGACCGCCTCTTCGAGGGAATCTGGCCGGTCGGCTGGTCGATCGCGTCGTGGCTCGGTCATGCCCCGCCCCCCACGGCCACGGGTGTCCCGAGCGGCGCCCCGCCGTCCTCCGGACAGCCGCCCTCGGGTTGGAGGCTTGACAGGTAAGCCACGAGTTCGTTGATCTGTTCGGGGGTCAACGTATCGTCCTTGATCACTGACGACATGTAGTTCCCCTCCTTCACCTCCCCTGGTCTGTCGAGCCAGGTGTAGAGATTCTCGGGGGTGTTCACCAGCAAACCGGCCGCGACGATGTCCCGGCACCCGAAGAGCGTCAAGTTCGGTCCCGCCCCGAGGCCGAGCGGATTCGCCGACAGACCCTCCTGCGCGGCCATCGCGTTGGTCCCATTCACGCTATGGCACAAGATGCACTGTCCGAATACCGTCGGCACCTCGGCCACGTCGGTCGTGGACGGGTCGCCGTCGAAAGTCGGGGGCGTGTTCCAGGCCTGAACCCAGGCATCGAACTGGTCCTCCTCGACCACGTCGATCTCGAACCGCATCCAGGCGTGGGAAACGCCGCAGAATTCGGCGCACTCGCCATAGTAGTCACCCGGCTCGCGTGGGGTGAAACTCAACTCGTTGATGTGGCCCGGCATGACGTCCATCTTGCCGGCCAACTGGGGCACCCAGAATGAGTGGATCACGTTGTTGGAGTGCAGGCGGAACTGGACCTCGCGGCCGACCGGCAGGACCAGCTCGTTCGCGGTCACCAAGGGCCCGCCGTCGGCGGCCATCCCCTGGTAGTGGATCTCCCACCACCACTGCTTACCGTAGACATCGATGACGATGTCGCCCTCCTGGGCCTCGGCGTCGGTCTCGTACATCACCTGGATCGTCGGGATCAGGATGACGAGGAGGATCAGGGCCGGGATGATGGTCCAGGCGATCTCCAGCGTCCGGTTGCCGTGGACCTGGGGCGGGCGCTCGGTGACGTTGGAGCGGCGGCGGAACTTGAGGGCGGTGTAGACGATCAGGGCCTGGACGCCGATGAAGACGATGGCGGCCATGTAGAAGATCAAGCGATACAGGCCCTGGATGTCGTCGGCCGCGCCGGAGGCCGGGTCGATCGTCGAGTAGGGCGTCCCGATGCCCTCCTCACCGGCGAGCACGGCGGCGATGACGACGACGAGGGCGGCACCGATCGCCAGGGCGAGGATGGTCAACCGCCGCCGCGACCTGCCGCGCCCGGCCACACGCTCGTCCCGCGTCGCGTCGTCCATGCTGCCTCCCCATGGACCGGACGCGATCGCCCGGTTCACCGGCTCCGATACGAAGTGATGCGACGATGGTCCCGGCGACCCCCACGGCCTGGCCGGCTCATCGTCGGTGGTGATCGGGCAGGACCGTCTCGGGGCCATCGCCGATCGCCCCGCCCGGGTCCCGTCTCGTGGCGCAATCTTCTACCCCAACGCGGGGTCCGGTCAAGCGGGGCCGTCGATCCTTCCGGCATCAGGACCCGACCAAATCCACGCCCGGCCGCGCCGTCGTTTCGGGCCCTTCCCGGCCCGCCGTTCCGGCCGACCCGGGAGGTCCGGGAGCGGATGGCCCGGCCACCCTCTCACCGGGCGAAGGCGGCGAACGGATTATCGCGCACCAGCGCGTCGACCGTCGTCCCATCCACCCCGGCCGCGCGGAGACGATCGAGGAACACGATCGGCAGGTGGGTGTACGGGCGGGGCGTTCCGCCGCCGGGTTCGGCGGGATCGTACCATCCCAGGTCCTGGCTCAGGAGGACCCGATGCCCCAGCCCGTGCTGGAGGGCAGCCCGGACCAGGACCAGGTAGCGGTCGTCGTCAGCCGGGTCGCCAATGCCGTCGTACTCGATCCAGACACCCTGACGGGCCAGGTCGTGGTGGATCGCGATATCGGGTTCCTGCTGGGCGTGGATCCAGATGAAACGATCGGACGGGCAGCTTTCGTCTGCCAAGATCGCCAATTGGTCACGCACCACCTGGCCCCGGATGGTGTGGCTGCCGATCGCGGCGCCGGTGCGGGCCGAGGCCCGGGCCGCCGCCCGGAGGATCTTGGCCTCGACCGGGGTGATGCCGTCGTCCCCGGCGCTGACCTTGACCCAGCCCGCCCGGACGCCCGTGTCCTCGATGCCGGTCTCGATCTCGGCGGTCATCCAGTTCGCCAGTTCCTCTACGGTCGCCCCGTGCGCCCACGGCGTCACCCACGGCTCGCGGTAGACCCCGGTCGGGACGACGAGCGGCATCCCGGTCGCCCGGGAGACGGCGAGGAGGATATCGACCCGGCGGCCGACCCCGACGGTGCTGGGTTCGACGATCGCCGTCACCCCGGCCGCCATGGCATCGGCGATCGGCCCAGCCATCAGCCGGACCACTCCGGCGGGGTCGGCCTCGGCGTATCCGGGCTGGTCATGGGTCCGCAGGTCCACGAAGACGTGCTCGTGGGGCAGGATCATCCCCAACTCGTCGCGACGCTTCGGGCCGAGGGTGGTCTGCAACGCGGGCATCGGTGTCCTCTCCTGACTGGCGGCCGGTGCGGCGGGACTTGCCCGGCGGCGGGCCGGATCTCCGCCCGCGCGGGTGGGCGGTCGCGGGAGGTCCGCGTCGCGGGCTCGACGCCGTCGCCAGATCCATGGCGACGCGGCCACGTGCCGGGATGGTACCGTGCCTTTCCCGGTGGTGGCGCGCGTCGACGTCGCCCGGGCCGGTGACACGACATGGTAGTTGGACGGGGAGAAGGAGCGACCGTGGCGGGCGAACACCGGGACCGGGTCGGGGTTGGAGCGGCGGCGATCGTGGTCCTGGATGGGCGGGTGCTCCTCGTCCAGCGCCGGTTCCACGGCGCCGGGTCGTGGTCAACGCCGGGCGGGTATCTCGACCCGGGTGAGTCGCCGGAAGCGGCGGCAGTGCGGGAGACGGCCGAGGAGACGGGGATGAGGACCGTCGACCCGGTCGTGGTCGCGATCAGCAACGACGTCCATCCAGACGGCAAGCACAATGTCACCTTCTGGGTGTCCGCCAGCCCGGCCCCGGACACCGTCGCGGGTGACGCCCGGCTCGTGGACCCGGCGGAGACGCTGTCCGTCGGCTGGTTCCCGCTCGATGCCCTCCCGGACCCGATCTACCTCTCGTTTCAGAATTACCTCGACGGGGTGACCCACACGGTCGCGGGCCGGGGCGCGCCACCCCCGTGGCACCGTCCCAACGGGGGGCGGTGACGACCGACACATCGCTCCCTGGCACGTGGTTTGCAGGCACGTGGTTTGCATCAGATAGTGGCGTCTGGTGGTGGTCGCGGCCCGTTCAGCGGGAACCCCTCTGACCGCCGCACTCAGTCGAAGGAGAGATGCATCATGGATCGTGACCGTGACAAGGACATGCAGGACGACGATACCATCCGGGACGGCGACGTGATCATCGAGGAGCGGATGAATCGCCGCGAGGGTCTGGTCGAATACGACGGGCTGACCGGCGATGGCGCCGCCGACGCGGGTGGGACCATTCCCACCGGCGAGATGACCGGTGACACGGACGCGATGTCGACCAAAGCGTCTGGACCGGGCACGATGCAGGCCGGGGCCTCGGTCTTCGACTCGGCGGCCAGCAGGCCCGATTCATCGGTGACCACGGGCAAGACCGGCGGCATGTCCTCCGGCGGGTCGATCGACGCGATGTCGAACGACAACACGCGATCCGGCGGGATGGACTCGGCCTCCAGCGAACTGCTGTCGCGGGTCCAGGAGAAGATGAAGGTCGTCGACGCCAATGGCGACGACATCGGCAAGATCGACTACGTGGCGATGGGTGACCCTCAGGCCGTGACCACCGCGGGCCAGGAAGACATGGCGACCGATACGATCGTCGGCGGTGCCGCCCAGGTCTTCGGCGGAGGAACGGAGCCCGACGTGCCTGAGCCGTTCCGCTCCGAACTCCTGCGGGAAGGGTTCATCAAGATCGACGGCAAGGGCTGGTTCGACACCGACCGCTACCTGCGCGCCTCCGACATCGCCGACGTGACGGCCGATGAGGTCCGCCTGCGGGTGGCCAAGGAATCGCTGCCCGGCGAGAACAGCTAGGGTTCGCCTGACATCATCTGACGACGACACCGGCGGGGGCGGCATCGAACCGCCCCCGCCGGTGTGTGTCGCGTCATGTCATGACGCCAGAGGATCGTGCGGGAGCGGGTCTCGCGTCCCCCACTCCCGCACGGCGCGTCGCTCAACTGGCGACGGGCTTGGTGACGACGCCCTCGGCGAAGGCGTAGAGGACGGCCTGGGTGCGGTCGCGGACATTGATCTTCTGGAACAACGAGGACAGGTTGTTCTTGACGGTGCTCTCGGCCAGGTTCAACTCGTTGGCGATCTGGCGGTTGTTGTATCCCGCCGCCAGGAGGCGCAACAGGGTGGTGTCGCGCTGCGACAGGACGCTGCCCCGGCCTTCGTCATCGGAGTTCCGGGTCAACATCCGGTGGTACTCCCGCAAGAGGACCGGGGCCAGCGAGGCGTCGATCGCCGACCCGCCGCTCGCCGCCAGCCGGACCGCCCGCAACACGTCCTCCGACCGGGCGTTCTTGAGCAGGTAGCCCTTCGCCCCGGCCCGCACCGCCTGGATCGCGTAGTCGTCCTCCCAGAACATCGTCAGGACGATGACATTGGTATCAGGGCACGACCGGGTGATCGCCTCGGTGGCCCGGATGCCGTCCACCATCGGCATGTTGATGTCCATCAGGATGACCCGGGGATTCAGTTCGCGGGCGAGCCGGATCGCCTCCTCCCCGTTGGCGGCCTCGGCGATCACGTCCACGTCGCCGGTCGACTCCAGCAGTTGCCGCAGCCCTTCCCGGAACAAGTGGTGATCATCGGCGAGCAACACGCGTAGGCGCTCCGTGGGCGCCTCGCCCGACCGATCCCCGCCGCCCTGTGTCGTCACATCCCCGCTGGCGCTCATCACGTGTCGTACTCCCCTTCACCTCGCCGGCTCCCGGCGGGCATCAACACCGGCGACATCACCGGGCTCGCTTGGCGCATCATGACGTGCGATCCCAGTCGCCCTCCGGCCGGGCCAGGTGCCGGGCCGGTGGGACGGGGAGTGGCCGCGCGGGGCCCGGACTCGCCCTACCTGCCCCATCGGGCACGGCGCCGGGCTTTGCGTCGGGCGGTGCGCCGGAGACGATCCCGATCGCCGGGGACGGGATCGCGGTATTGGGCAGGGGGATCCAGGCCCGGATCTCGGTTCCCTCGCCCGGGCGGGAACCGATCTCGACCCGGCCTCCCGTCTCCACCGCCAGTTCCCGGATCTGGTCGAGGCCGAAGTGGCCGGGCGGAGAACTCCCCGCGAACCCGACCCCGTCGTCGATCACCGCCACCTCGACCGCCGAATCGACCCGTCTGACCTCCAGCTTGACGCTGTCGGCGCGGGCATGCTTGCGGACGTTGTGGAGGGCTTCACGGACGATGCCGACGAGGGCCTGCTCGACCGCGGGCGTGAGCTGGACGCCGCTGACGCCGCCGAAGTCGATCTTCAGTTCCGGGGCGTTCGGCGCTAGCTCGGCGACCAGGGCCCGCAGCGGTCCCGTCACGCTCAGGGCGACCTCTTCATTGCGCTGGCTCCGCAGCCCGGTGATGATGGACCGGATCCCCTCGATGCCCCTATTCACCAGCTCGCGGGCCTGGCGCGCGTCCCGGTTATCCGGATGTCGCTCGCCCAGCGGCCGCATCTGCCGGTCCAGCGCCAGGCAGGCCAGGGCCAACTCCTGGGCGGGGCCATCGTGCAACTCCCGTCCGGTCGCACGGCGGGCATCGGCCAGTGATTCCTGGTGTTCGGAGACCGAGATGCTGGCCGTCAGGCGATGCCGCAGGACCACGTTGGCGAGGGCCTGGGTCACCACGACCCCGAGGGCGCCGAGACTCATCGCGACGATCGAGGCCACGTCCAGGGGAGGCCCCTCCTCGTGGATGAGGACCAGCGCCCCGAGCAGGGCATCGCCCCGCACCAGCGGCACGATGGTCTGGGGCGCGGCCGGGTTCACCAGCACGGGAGCCAGGCCCTGGTGCCGTTCGCCGAAGGCGTGGGCAGCGATCCACCGCTGGTGCAAGAGCGTCGCCGCGCTGACCGCTTCGCTGGTCAGGACGACTTCGCCGGGGTTGTAGGCCAGGGTCAACATCCCGTGGTCGTCCCGGTGCAATATCGCCACCGCCCGGACCCTCGGCAGGCGGATCGCCAGGGCATGGGCGGCACGATAGGTGTCGCCGACCGTCCGGGCCAGCGCGACCGCCGCCAGCCCCTGGGTCACGACCTCGGTCGGCCGGTGGGCGACGGCGGCGGGGTCGGCGGCATGGGAGGCATGGTCTTGGGAGGGCAGCCGCTCCGCGGCCCCCTCGGGGGGAGTCATCTCGGATGTGGGGACCGACGCTGCCATGGTGTCCTCGAAGGCTCGCCCGGCCGGGTCCTCGCCCAACCGGGAAGAGTCGACATCGCCGTCATCGCGCCGGGGCGTGACCTCTTTGCCTTTCATGCTACTGGTGGTCCTCCCCGCCTCAAAGCATCCGGACCATGCCGTTAGTCCTGATAGGCCGCGATGGGGACCTTCGCGACGACCGGACCGGGTGCCGCCCGGGACCGGAAAGGGTGACGCGACGGCGGCTATACTGGGGCTGATGAGGACCCGGTCCCCGGCGGCGAGACCGTCATGAGTGGCGTCGAACTGACCTTTCTCGGCACCGGGACGTCCAACGGGGTGCCGGTCATCGGGTGTGGCTGTGACACCTGCACCTCGACCGACCCGCGCGACGGCCGCTCTCGGACCTCGGCCTTCATCCACGATGCGCAGGACTTCCGTCCAGCCGCCGACACCGACGCTTCCGGTCCGGGCCGCACCTACCTGATCGACACCGCGACCGAGCTGCGTCTCCAGGTCCTCGCCCACGGCCCGGCCCGTCTCGACGCGGTGCTGATGACCCACGCCCACGCCGACCACACGGGCGGCTTCGACGACTTGCGCCGGTTCAACGAACTGCAGGGAGCCCACCTGCCGATCTATGCCAACCCGGTCACGGCGGCGACGCTGCGCGAACGGTTCGCCTACGCCTTTGCCGACGCCTTCCCCTTCTACGGCGGCAAGCCGGACCTGACGCTGCACGAGGTCACCGGCCCGTTCGCGCCGTTCGGACGAGAGATCGTGCCGGTCCCCGTCTTCCACGGCCGCCTGCCGATCCTCGGCTACCGGGTCGGGCACCTGGCCTACGTCACGGACGCCAAGACGATCCCGCCCGGGTCGCTCGACCTGCTGCGGGACCTCGACATCCTGGTCCTCAATGCCCTGCGCGAGGCGCCCCACCCAACCCATCTCAGCATCGCCGAGGCCCTGGCCGTGATCGCCGAGGTCCGCCCCCGCGCGGCCTACCTGATCCACCTCAGCCACGAACTGCGCCACGCCGTGGCGGAGGCCCTGCTCCCCCCGGGTGTCCACGTCGCCCACGACGGCCTGACGGTATCCACCGACCGCTGAACGATCGAGCCTCGGACCAGGGTGTCGGCGCACCGGTCCACCGGCGGCCCAGTCGTTCAGTCCCGTTCCGGGGATGACCCGCCACCGTACCGGACAGCGCCTGGCCACCCGCCCGTGGCACGCGCTCTGCACGCCCGGCCTGACCAGCGGGCCGGATGACCGGCCACCACGGTGAGGAGCCCGACCATGTCGCCCCCCACGTCCGGCGCCGCGAACGACGAGGCCCGGCAACCCCATGAGAACCAGGCGAACCCGGACGAGCACGTGCCCGGCACGGGCATCTTCGGCGACGAGACCGAGGTGGAGACCCTGCCCGGCGCCGGTGTCCCCGGCATCGCCCCGGGGGCCACGCCGGCCTCAGACGCGGAGGCCCCGACCCCTGGCTCGGTTGCCCCGGACGACCGCCGCGTGGCCCCGGTCGAGGGCCGCGAGGCGGGATAGCGTTCGTCCCGATGCCGATCGGGAGCGGTGGCAGGGGGCCCAGCGAACTCTGACCGTTCCTTCCCACCACTCGTCACGAGCGAGCGGCCACGTCCTCGGCCGAGCGCACGGGTCCACGCATCACGGTGATCGCGACGACCGCCGCGGCGATGGCGATGGCCGACGTGAGTCCGCTCGTCAGCGTCATGCCCTCCACGAACGCTGCCCGCGCACCTGAGAGCACGATCTCCCCTGCCGCGGCCGGAAGTTCGGCCGCGACCTCGACGGCTCCGCCGAGACTCTCGCGAGCCCCGGCGGACATGGCGGCGGGCACAGGTGGCCCGGCAACAAACTCCCGTCGATAGGTGGCGGCCAGGATGCTGCCCAGGATGGCGACGCCCAGGGCCGTGCCCAACTCGTACGCGGTCTCGGCCACCGCGGCGGCCGCACCGGCCCGGCTGGCGGGAACGGCCCGGAGCACGGCGTCGTTGGTCAGCGTCAGGGCCAGCCCTACCCCGACCCCGACCAGGCAGAAGGCCAGGACGAAGCGATCCGGTCCATCTCCGGACCGCAACCCGGTCATCAGCGCGAAACCCGCGGCGACCGTGAGTAGACCGGTCGCCAGGAGGACCCACACCGGCAGGCGGCGGGCCAGGAGCGACGCGAGCAGGGTGCCGCCGAGGGCCGCGACGGTGCCTGGCAAGAGGTGTCGGCCCGCTTCCAGAGGTGAGAGCCCAACCACGAGCTGGAGGAACTGCGAACCGAAGAACAACCCCCCGACCAAGGCGAAGACGGCCAGGAGGTTGATCGCCACGGCACCGCTGAAGACGCGATCGGCAAAGAGTCCCACATCGAGGAGCGGGGCCGTCAGCCGGCGCTGGCGCCGGACGAAGACGATCCCGGAGAACATCCCGGCACAGGCGACCGCCACGACCGTGGTGTCGATCCCCGTCTCCGTCGCCCTCTTCAAGCCGTAGACGACCGGCAAGACCGCCGCCAGCGAAAGGAGGGCACTCGTCAGGTCGAAGCGACCGGAGACCGGATGACGTGATTCGGGGACCAGCCATGGCGCGATGAGCAGCAGCGCGGCCATGATCGGGAGGTTGATCAGAAAGACCGATCCCCACCAGAAGTGTTCGAGGAGCCATCCCCCCAGCAGGGGCCCCACGCTCGCGCCGGCGGCGGCCATCGCGCTCCAGATCCCGATCGCGACCGTCCGCTGGCGAGCATCGCGGAACAGGTTCCGGACCAGGGCGAGGGTGGAGGGCATGATGGTCGCCCCGGCCACGCCGAGGAGGGCCCGGGCGGCGATCAGGGAGCCCGGCGACCAGGCGTATGCCGCCAGGACTGATGCGGCACCGAACCCGGCCGCCCCGACCAGCAAGAGCCTCCGGCGCCCGATCCTATCTCCCAGGGTCCCCATCGTCACCAGCAGGCCAGCCAGGACAAAGCTGTAGACATCGACGATCCAGAGGAGTTCTGTTCCCGTCGGTCGCAGGTCGCGGCTTAAGAAGGGCACCGCCAAGCCGAGGACGGTGCCGTCGATGGCGATCAGCAGAACCGCCAGGGCCAGCACCGCCAAAGCCGCCCACTCCCGGCGCCCGGCCCGATCCTGCCCGCTGCCGGAACCGGTGACGGGATCGGTGACGGGACCGGGCTCGTCCGGCGCGCCCGTTCCCGTCACGGGGGACATCGCATCCGGCGCAACGGGACCGGTCAGCGGACCGGGGACGGCCCCAGTCCATCGCGTGTCGAGGCCACTCACGCGGTCCCCTCTCTCCACCGCTACCCCGGGACGCATCCCTGCCGCGACGTGTCCGGTGTCGCGCCCGCGTGCCCACGTGTCGGCCGTGACGACGGCCGCGGGCCCCCCGTCCATACCCATCCGCCACGGGCCGGTGTGGTCGTGTTGCCTGTCCATGCTCGATCCTTTCACCGCTGATCGCGATCCCGCGACGCCGGACCCAATGCGATCCCGACTCGCTCGACCGCGACGGCCGCGCCTTCGGCGAGACGTGCGACGATGTCCGGCGCCGGTACCGCCCATCGCCGAACATGAAGATGCACACGTGCATATTTGCACGACTGTCGATTTTCGTCAAGGGGGCATCCCACGATGACCGACCCAGGCCGGCACGACGCCGTGCACACCCACACCGGGCGAGGACTGCCTCCCGGCGATGACTCACCCGCTGCCGACGTGGCGAGCGGGATCGGACTCCGGGACCGCAAGAAGCGCCAGACACGGCAGGCGATTTACGACGCCGCGATGGCGTTGTTCCTCGCCAAGGGATACACGGCGACCACGATCCGGGAGATCGCGGCGGCGGCGGGCGTGGCGACGCGCACCTTCTTCGCCTATTTCGAGACGAAGGAAGCCCTGCTCTTCGAGCACTACGAGCCGGCATTCGCATCACTGCCAGTGCGCTTGTCAGGGCGTCCGGACGACCAGTCTGCCCTCCAGGCACTGCGGGCCTGGCTCATCGAGGACATCTTGGACGCCCCTCCGATCGACCCACGGTTGGACGCGTTCGCCTTCGCACTCGCCGACGAGGTGCCAGCCGTCGCGATGCGACTGAACAGGATCAGCGATCGGATCGAGACCCACCTGGCACGGGGCCTGGCCCAGGACCTCAACAGTCCGCCCGGGGATCCCACACCCCATATCGCCGCCGCCGCGACGGTGGCTGCTCTCTACAAGTCGTCGATCTTTGAGGACGGGGCGGCGACTGCCCGTGAGGAGACCCTGGCCAACCTCGACCGGGCCCTGTTCCTCATCGAACACGGCATCGCCGGCATCGCCGGCGTCGCCGGTCGGCCTTGATCATCGCGATCGGGCGAGAACGGGTACGGGGCTTTCGGCTCATCCCCGGGATGCCCCGGTGGGCGCTTCCGTCTGGATGTCACCGGGACGTCACGCCCAGCACCCTGGCCAGGCGGGCAATGCCGGCGTCGATCCGGTCCTCGGGCTGGCCGGCGTAGCCGAGGAGCAGCGTCGGCCGGGCCGGGGGATGACTGAAGCAGGGACTCGCCCCGTCGAGGCGGATGCGGGCCGCCGC
This sequence comes from Chloroflexia bacterium, assembly GCA_013698285.1. Lineage (GTDB taxonomy): Bacteria > Chloroflexota > Chloroflexia > Thermomicrobiales > UBA6265 > JACCVE01. The sequence goes on from JACCVE010000050.1 coordinate 14,542, forward strand.
CGCCCGGGCGAGCAGGTCCCCTTCGGCGATCGGCAGGTCGATCTCGACCAACAGGTGCAACCCGGCCGCCGTCCCGGGCAAGAATCGCCTGGCACGGGCCCCGAAGTGGGTCGCCAGCGCTGAAACCAGGGCCGCTCGCCGCCGGGCGTAGAGACGACGCATTCGGGTCAGGTGGCGCTCGAACTGGCCGCCGGCGATGAAGGTCGCCAGGGCCATCTGGGTGATCATGGGCGGTTCGCGGTCGATCGCCGCCCGGGCGGCAGACAGGGAGCCCACGACCGGCTTGGGCACCACCAGGTAGCCCATCCGCAGGGCCGGGAACAATGTCTTGGAGAGGGTGCCCGCATAGACCACCTGGTGGTTACCCATCCCCGCGGCCATCCCGGCCAGGGCGGGGAGGGGCCGCTCGCCATAGCGGAACTCGGCATCGTAGTCATCCTCGACGATCAGCACCCGGCCCCGGGCCGCCCACCCCAGCAGCTCGATGCGCCGCCCCAGCGACAGGACGCCCCCGGTCGGAAACTGGTGGGCCGGGGTGACGAACAGCAGCGCGGCGTCCCCCGCCCGATCCAGCAGGTCATCGAACCGCAG
>JACCVE010000054.1 GCA_013698285.1 Chloroflexia bacterium
TGCCCGCGCTCCGCCTCCTCTGTCCGCTCATCCCACCCGTCCTCGACATGTCCGTCCCTTCCCAGTCGTGGTTCATCCACCCCGATTGTGGCCCAGCGACGGCCAGGGGCGCAACCCGTTTCGGCCCATCGTGTTCCGCGATGAGTGATGCCGGGACACCGCCGCGGGAACCGAACCGAGATCGTCGTCGTCCTCTCACCAAGACGAGCGTCGTCCCCGTCACGTTTCGCGCCGCCCGAGGCAAGGAGGATCGTCCCCATGCACCATCGTACCGAGGGGGTCTCGAAGACGTCCGACAGCGTGGCCACCGAGGCTCGGGTCACGGACCGGCCGGGGTCGAGCGCGCACCGGTCCCCGCCTTCGTCGCACGTCGCGATCCGTCGCGCCTTCGCGCTGCTCCTGGTCGTAGCGTCCCTGCTGGGGTCGGCCAGCCCGGCGATGGGTCAGGGCATCATCGTCGCCGAGCCCCCGGTCTGCGAAGGAGGCATCTGTCCACCGGTGTCGATCGGCGACCAGCTCACGGTCCGCCGCCACGCCGTCGATGTGACGATCGAGGAGCAGGTAGCGACGACGTCGATCTCCCAGACGTTCGTCAACCCCAACCCCTGGGAGGCGGAGGGCATCTACCTCTTCCCGATCCCGGAGGGGGCGGCGGTCAGCGCATTCACGATGGTCGTCGATGGGGTGCCGATCGAGGCCGAGTTGCTCGACGCCGAGACGGCCCGGGCGATCTACGAGCGGATCGTCGCCGAGCGGCGCGACCCGGCCCTGCTGGAGTACGCCGGCCGGGCCGCCCTGCGGGCGAGCATCTTCCCGATCCCGCCCGGCGGGGAGCGCGAGGTCCGGATCAGCTACGACCAGGTCCTCCTGGCCGTGGGCGGTCTGGTCCGCTACGTCTACCCGCTCGGCATGGATGGCTATTCGGTCGAGCCAGTGGCCCAGACCAGTGTCCGGGTCACGATCCAGACCGCGGCCCCCATCCAATCGGTCTACTCCCCCACCCATCCCATCGCGCTGGACCGCAAGGGTCCGGGCAGCGTGGTCGCCGGCTGGGAAGCGTCGGACGCTTGGCCGAGTGGCGAATTCACCCTCTTCTATAGCCAGGCCACGGACGGCGTCGGTGCCTCGGTCCTGAGTTACTACGACACCGTCTCCGGCGAGGGGCACTTCCTCCTGCTGGCCTCGCCCGGCATCGAACAGCAGACGACGGCCCTGGCCAAGGACGTCGTGGTGGTCCTCGACACCTCCGGCAGCATGGAAGGGGAGAAGTTGGCCCAGGCCAAGGCGGCCCTGACCTACGTCCTCGGCCGGCTCAACCCCGAGGACCGCTTCGCGGTGGTCGAATTCAGCACCGGGGTTCGCGTGTTCGATCCGGAACTGCGGCCCGCCTCCGGGGCGCCGGAGGCGATCGACTGGGTCCAGCGGCTGGTCAGTTCGGGTGGCACCGACATCGACGGGGCCCTGCGGACGGGTCTGGGGATGGTCCGGTCGGAGCGCCCGACGACCCTCCTCTTCCTCACCGACGGCCTGCCGACCGAGGGCGAGACCGACGTGGCCAGCATCCTGGACAACACCCGCGCGGCGGCCCCGGAGAACGTCCGGCTCTTCGCGTTCGGGGTCGGCGTCGATGTCGATACGACCCTGCTCGACACGATCGCCTCCGAGAACCGGGGCCTCTCGACCTACGTCCGCCCCGGCGAGAGCCTCGACGCGACGGTCGAGACATTCTGGGCCAAGGTCGGATCGCCCGTCCTGGTCGATCTCTCCCTGACCATCGACGGCGTCTCGACCTCCGACATGCACCCGGCGCCGCTGCCGGACCTCTATGCCGATGGCCAGCTTGTCGTAGCCGGGCGCTACCGCCAGGGCGGCCCGGCGACGGTCACCCTGCGTGGCACCGTCAACGGCACGGTCCGGGAGTACATCTTCGACGACGTGTCCCTCAGCACCGCCGGTGGCGATGCCTTCGTGCCCCGCCTCTGGGCGACCCGCCGCATCGGCTATCTCCTCCAACAAATCCGTCTCGGCGGCGAGGACCCCGAGTTGGTCAGATCGGTCGTGGACTTGAGCGTCCGGTATGGCATCGTCACCCCCTACACCAGTTACCTGATCACCGAGGACGACATCCTGACCCAGTCGGGACGAGACGCCGCCGCCGATGCCGACATGCGGGAGCGCGACGCCGACCCGGCCCAGACATCGGGCCAGGCCGCGGTCGATGAGGCAGCCGCGGGCGGCGACTTGGCCCGGGCCGAGTCTGCCCCCGTCCCGGGCGCCGACGCGACCGGCCGCGTCCGGTACGTTGGCGCCCGGACCTTCATTGACCAAGACGGCGTCTGGGTCGAGACGACCTACGACGCTGACCTGATGACCACGGTGACGGTCGTCTACGGCTCAGACGAGTATTTCCGGCTGGCCGCCGAACGCCCGGACCTCGCCAGTGCCTTCGCCCTCAGCTCCAGGGTCATAGCGATCGACGGCGGCATCGCCTACGAGGTCGTGGACGCCTGACCGGGCGAGAGACCCGTCTCCCGGCGATCACCGCCGCCACCGGCCCGGTCGAGATGACCGGGCCGGTGGCGTCATGCGGCAGGTCGTCGTGATGGGTCGTGATGGACAGGAAAGATGACGAAGGACGCGGGGGCGGACGGGGACGATGCTCAGAAGTCGCCGCCCGGCAGGCGCACCTCCAGCACGTCGTCTTGGACGTGCACGGATTCCAACTTGGCCCCGTCCTCATCTTCCCAGCCGGCCATATCGTCGAACTGGAGGGCGGGCATGACCATCACTTGGAGCCGCAGGACGCCCTCGGCATATTCTCGCGCCTCGACGCCATCGACGTGGGGCAAGCTCGCCAGGTGACGTTGCAACGAGAGCGCCGTGGCGGCCCTGGGAACGCCATGGACCAAGACGGTGACCGATCGGAACTCCGCCCCGAGAGCGAGTTCGCCGTCGGGCCCATCGTCCATCGTCGCGGCCAGTCCCGCCTCACCGGTCTGACCACCATCGTCCGTCCCGGCGGCCGGCCCGGCGTCACCCTGATCGAGGTCCGCGAAGACCCCGGGTGTCGAGTCCCCCTCTCCGGAGACGAGGGCCGCGATCTCGTCGGTCCCAGAGACATCACCGGCATCGGTCCGATCCGCGACATTAATCTCGGCCTCGTCGAACCAGACGAAGGGAGCGAGCGGATCACCCTCGCTCGCCGTCGTCGACCCTGCCGTCGCCGTCTCCCCTGCCATCGCGCCAGATCCCGCCCCGGACCAGGGCGACCCGTCAGCGCGGTCCGCCTCGTCGCCCCCGGCCGCGTCATCGGCGGTCTCGAACCAGACCGCCTGGTCATCAGGCTCCCGGACCCCCTGGGCGTCCCCGGCGTCGCTGTCCATCTCCGCGGCGGGCGAGAGGCCGTTACCGGCGCTCGATTCGACCCAGGACGTGGACTCGTCGGCGAGCGGATCGGCGACCTCTGCGCCGGGGGAGTCTGGCGTGGAGACGGTCAGGTCGTCGTTACCATCGATTCCACCCTGCGCACCGGTCGGCTCCCCGGTGGCGTCAGACGAATCGGACGAGTCGGACGACGCTTCCGCGGCGGCGACCCAGGCCGCGACTTCGACATCCTCACCACCAGATTGGTCTGGCACGGTGTCGGCCAGGGTGGGGAGGAAGGATGGCTGGGCCCCGAACGACTGCTCGGTCACCGGGACCGATGTCGCTCCTCCGGCACCCGGGATGTCGCCGATGTCCGCCGGGCCATCGGCACCCGCCGGTTCGTCAGCCACCGGGTAGGCGGCCAAGCCCTCGAACCCCGAGTCCACCGCCTCCGGCTCGACCGATGCCCGTTCGAGGCCCGGACTTCCAACGGCCACCTCGTTCGACGCGCGGAACGGGTCGATGGACGAGATGCCGGGATGGGAATCGCCGTCCAGATCTCCGGTCGCCAGGACATCGACCCGGACGACGCCGGCCCCGCCCTCGACCCCGGATATGCCAGGATCGACGCCGAGGAAGTGGAGGGCGTCCACCAATCGCAAGCGGAGCCGGTCGGTCGCCTGTTGGACGGTCGTCAACTCGTCCAGGAACGCCGTCAGGGTCGTTCGCTGCGCGTCCTGATCCGCCCGCGACCTGCCATCGGCGTCGGCCCGGATCGAGGCGGCTTCCTCGCGCACCCGCGCCATCTCGGCCAGGGTTCGTTCGCGGAGGTCGGCGGCCTCGCGCATCATCTCTCCGGAGCGGGCGATGTTCTCCTGGATGATCCGGTCAAAGGAATCGTAATACCGGAGTCGTTCCTGCAACCGGGCCACCTCGCCCGTCGCGTCCCCCGGGACGCCAAGCCGCGACATCCCGGCCGGTTCGCCCGTTTCGGCCGGTTCACCGACCATCGGTCCGTCGACCATGCCTGACCTCCACGTATGGTGCCCTGGCGGGCTCGCCCGGGCCGGGACCATCCTCGAACATCGGCGGCCCGCGGCGCGACCCTCACCGTTGACTGGTGCTCTGGACCCGAGTCTAGCAGACGGTCCTCAGCCCATATGTCCCCCAACCGTCCCATTCCAACTCCTGGTCCCGTCAGGATGGGAGCGTCTCCCACGCCGCTCGATGTCGAACGCTATCCCGCCCGGCGGCTCACGCCGGTGTGACATGTCTCGGGGCGACCCTCGTCTGGCTCGGCCGGTTTGCTATGATGCCGCGGGGCCGGTGACCCCGCGATGGGATCACCCCGTCCTGAGGCCCCGGTCGAGAGACCGGTCGAGATGGGAGGGGACGACGACGATGTACACGATGCTCGGGGCGGGCGCGATCGGCCTGAAGGGCTATCCGCTGGCGGACTCCATCTCGCTGGCCCGTCAATCCGGGTTCGACGCCGTCCAGTTCGACCTTCGCGACGCCGCCTCGCTGGCCGAAGCCCGGGGAATCGACCACGTCACGTCGCTCTTCGCGGACGCCGGTGTCCGGCCCGGGGTCTGGAACCTGCCGGTCGCCTGGCGCGATGACGCGCGGCGGCTGGACGACCTGGCGGGGCTGCCCCGCTTGATGGAAGTCGCGCGGGCGCTCGATTGCCCCCGGGCGACCTCCGGCATCATGCCCGGGTCCGACGAGCGACCCTTCGCCGAGAACCTGGCCTGGCACGTCGAACGCCTCGGTCCCGTCGCGGCCGCGCTGGCCCGGGACGGGTGCGTGTTAGGCCTGGAGTTCATCGGGCCGACGACCTTCCGGGCCCCCTTCGCCCACGAGTTCATCTATACCCTTGGCGGTATCATCGACCTTGCCCGGCACCTCGGGACGGGCAACGTCGGTGTCCTCCTCGACGCCTGGCACCTCTACACGTCGGGTGACGCGGTCTCAAACATGGCGGGGCTGACGGCGGCGGACATCGTCGCCGTCCACGTCAATGATGCCCCGCCGGGCATCCCGATCGCTGAGCAGGTCGACAATGCCCGGGCCCTGCCCGTCGAGACGGGGGTCATCGAGATCGTCCCGTTCATGCGGGCCCTGGTCGACATCGGGTTCGACGGACCGGTCATGCCCGAGCCCTTCAGCCAAGCCCTCGACGACCTCGCCGCACGGGACCCCGCCGCCGCCGCCCGAGAGGCAGCCAGGACGATGGCCAACCTCTGGTCAGCGGCGGGCCTCGACCGGCCCGTTCGATGACGCCCCCCGCCCGCCCGGACGCCGCCGTCCCACCCGGTACGTGCCCGGCCTAGCGCGACCTCGCCGCGCGGCCGCCCATCCGTGGGTCCCTCCGCGCCCGGAAATGGGACACCCCCGTGCCAAATGGCCCTCACCTGACGCGCCACCGGTCGCGCCGTTCGCCGTTGGCCAGCGGGGACGCGGCGGCGATCGCCGTCCTTACCCTGGCCACGGCGATGGTATCGGCCCATCGCTTCGTCAATGACGACTGGCTTGGCCGGTATGACTTGCTGGCGTTCTTCCTGCCCTGGTATGGGGCCCTTGGCCAACGCCTCCGGGCGGGTGACATCCCGGGGTGGAACCCCGCCCTCTTCGGCGGCACCCCGTTCGCGGCCGATCCCGAGTCGGGCTGGATGTACGTCCCAGCGATGGTGACGACACCCTGGCTGGCACCCGACGACGCGTTCAAGGCGATCGTCGTCGTCCAGCTCCTGGTCGCCGGTCTCGCCACCTACGCCCTGGCCCGGGTGATCGGGATGGGCGTGATCGCCGGCCTGGTCGGGGCCACGGTCTTCGAGTTCGGCCCGTTCCTGATCCACAATACCCAGTGCTGCACGGTCCGGGCCCAGCTCGCGACCTGGATCCCCCTCGCCCTCCTCGGCGTCGAGCTGTCGCTGCGGGCCGACCGGTGGCGATACGCGATCGCCGCCTGGTGCCTGACCGGTTTCGCGATCAGTCAGATGATCAGTGGCTGGCTCGGCCAGGGCACCCTCAACGCCCTGCTCCTCGTCGCTGCCTGGGTCGCCTACCGGGCGGTCCTCTCCCCCCCTCCGGGGGGAGCGAGGCTGATCGGGGGTCCGGCCCTGACCGGTCGCCTGCTCCGGGCTACGCTGACCGGCAGCGCGATCCTGGCCACGGGTCTCGGGCTCGGCGCCGCCGGGTTGCTGCCCCGGCTCGACGTCAACGCGGCGACCAACCTCGCCAACGGGTACGACGGTCTGGGTCAGGACCACGCCGCCACTCCCTACACCTTGACCGCACTCTTCTCGCACATCACGGGCGATGGGCCGGGCCACCGCGCGGTGGCGGTGGGGGGAGCGGCCATCGTGCTCTGCCTCCTCGCCCCGCTCGTCGCCGGACGGCGGTTCGGCGTGCCCTTCTTCGCCGGCCTGACGGTCGTCGTCTTCTCGCTGACCCAGTCGTGGACGCCACTGCACGCGCTGTTCTACCTGGTCCCCCGGTTCGAGGAGTTGCACCGGCACAGTCCTCACCAGGTGAACGCCGTGGTGATGATCGGCCCGGCCATGCTCAGCGCCGCCGCGGTCGAGTCCCTGCCCCGGTGGTCGGGCCGGAGGACACGCCTGCCGTTGGTCGTCCTCCCGGTGGTAGGGCTCGCCGCCATCGCCGCCTGGCTCGACGCCGCCGGGGCCTTCGACGGCTGGTGGCCGCTCGGGGCGGCGGCGCTGACGACCGTCGCGGTCGCGGTGGTCGTCGCCGTCCCGGCGACGTGGCGACCTTCGGGCAGAAGTCGCCCGGGCTTCATGGCCCGGTGGGCGCCGATCGCGATCCTGACGATCGCCTTCGTCCAACCGACAGGCGCGGAAGTGTCGTCACTCGTCGCTGGGGAATGGGAGCGCCCGCCCCTGACCCCCTTCGACGAACCCGCCGGCCAATCCGCCGCGGCGGTGTCGACCAGTCTCGACCGGGACGACCCCGGCGGCGCGGGCGCCTACCTCCAAGCCCAGCGACGCGCCGGCGAAACGTTCCGTTATCTCGGCTACGGTGGCGTCGGCCAGGGACCGCCGAACGAACTCCGATATGGCTACCAGGACCGGCGTCTCCAACCAGAGGTCGTGGCCCTCCTCGCGAACGCGCGGTCCATGTCGCTGGGGTTGGAGGACATCCAGGGCTATGACCCGATCCAGCTCCAGCGCTACGTCGAGTTCATGGCCGCCCTCAATGGCCAGCGCCAGAACTACCACACGGCCAATGTCCTGCCGACCGGCACCGATTCTCCACTGCTGAACCTGCTCAATGTCCGGTACATCCTCATCGACCGCTCCCTGTCGCCCGCCCGGGCGGATGTCGCGGCCCTGGCCGGTGACCGGCCCATCGTCTTCCGCACCGCCGAGGTGGAGGTGTATGAGAACCTTGAGGCCCTTCCGAGGGCCTGGGTCGTCCACGACGTGCGCCCGGTGGACCGGGGCGACGCACTTCCGATGCTCGTCAACCGGGAGATCCAGCCGCGCTGGACCGCCCTCGTCGAGGGTCCGTTGCCGCCCGTCACCCCGTCGCCCGACCCCGCCATGGAACGGGCCACCGTGACGCGGTCGAGCGCGGACGCGATCGACGTGGCGACCAGGGCCGCATCCCCTGGACTGTTGGTGCTCAGCGAGATCTACGAGGAAGGCTGGCGGGCCACGGTCAATGACCGGCCGGTGACGATTCTGCCGACGAACCACGCGTTCCGGGGTATCCCGATCCCGGCCGGGGACGCGATCGTCTCACTGCGCTATCAGCCCGGATCGCTCCGGGTCGGCCTGGCGATCTCGGCCGGTGCCGGGGCCGTGACCCTCGGCGCGTGGGCTCTCGCGGCCTTCTCCGCCTTCGACCGGCCGACCGGACCCAACGGGGTCGGGCGGAGGGTCATCCCTGGACGGGCCGGGCGCCCCCCGCTCAAGGGGCGCGAACGACGTCGGGTGGCCGGCCGCAGGCGTCGAGCGACTCCCGCTGCCGGTCGAATCCCTCACGTGCCCGATCCCGGACCACATAGGTGAGGTCGCATCGGCCGGGCAGGTCGTCGTCGTCCTCATCCATCTCGGTGATCAGCCCTCCGAAGAAGAGCGGCACGCGTGGGGCCATTGGGTCCACCCGTTCACCGAGGGCCAGGTTGACGAACTGGAACCGGTCCCCGATCCGTAGGCGGTAGGCCGCCACGTCGAGGGCCTCGGTATCACTTTGGTCCCGATCTCCGGCGACGAAGGCGACGCCCCGGTTGCCACGATCTCCGATCGGTGACGTCGCCAGCGATCCGACGATCTCCAACTCGGCCGATGCCGTCGGCGCCACACGCAACTCTTGCCACGAACTTCGCCCGAATACCAGCAACATGATTCCCGCCGCGACGGGCACCAGGGGCCAGAGAGCCCGCGCGGCGCCCGGATGTCGGCGGTCTGCCACCAAGGCGACGCGCCGGGCCAGCCAGACATAGCCGAAGGCACCGATCATGAGCAGGATCGGCAGGGCAAAGATCAACCGCCCGACGTGGACCCGGGACGTCAGCACCAGCGGCAGGCTGAAGCCCAGGGCCAACGCCAGCGTGAACC
>JACCVE010000064.1 GCA_013698285.1 Chloroflexia bacterium
CGCCCCTACAGGATGGGGTGCCCCACGGTCTCATTCGCGCCTTCGGATCACCCCCATGTGCGACATTGGCACCGTCATGTTGACTGGTAGGTGATCGACAACCACTCATCCGGCCCCTATCCTCATACATAAGCGGTCACCGGCGGCGTGCGGGCGGGCCGGCCAACGCCCAGTGGGCAGGGCAGGAGTACGTCCCGGCTGGCCCCGGTCGCCCAAGCCACCGCTGCCTCGTTCGACACCCCGCCCCCTTCCCGCTCACGCATCCCGGTGCCAGTCCGGTCCCCGTCCCGATCGTCTCTCCAGATGACCGCCCTGACGGGAGCCCGACCGCCCTGCTGGCCCCAGATCCCGATGGGCGGACCGGCGGCGCGGCGGCGCGTCCCTCCCGGCCCCGAGCGGTGCGATCGCCCGGGACCCTGGCCATCCCCGGCCGGGAACGGACGCCAATACAAAGGGGATGGCCACACTCTTCCGACTTCCGACTTCCGACTTCCGACTTCCGACTTCCGACTTCCGACTCCGTGCCGTATACTGTGTCCCGGAAGACGATGGGGCGCGGAAGTCGATGAAGCGCGGGAGCCGACGGCGATGCCGTTCGGCTTCTTCGTTACTGTGCGTTCGGCCGTGATGGGAATCGCACGCGAACGGGCAGGTGGTCCGATACCCACGGCCAGCGAGGGCCGGGGTCCAGGTCTCAAGGTGGAGAGGAGCCGGGCGTGGTACGGGACAAGACGATCCAACTGACGGCGGACGGCAAGGCGACGCTCGAGGCCGAGCGCCGCACGTTGCGGGACGAACATCTCCCGGACCTGGAACGGCGGATCCACGACCTCAGCGAGTTCGGGGACATCACCGACAACGGTGAGTTCGACGACTTAAAAGAAGAACACGTCACCACCGGGGCCCGGATCGCCGAACTGGACTACGTGCTGGCCCGGGCCGTGATCCTGGAACCGGACGCCGCCGACGGCGTGGTCCGGCTCGGCACCCGCGTCACCCTCCGGGCCGACGACGGCGAGGAAGAGTCCTGGTTGCTCGTCAGTCCCCAAGAAGCGAACCGGTCCCGCGGCTCGATCTCGACCGACTCCCCGGTTGGTAAGGCCGTCCTCGGCTGCCGCGAGGGCGAGGCCGCCACCGTCACCACCCCGCGCGGCTCGATCACCTACCAGGTGGTCGGCGTCGCCTGACCCGCCCCGGGCCCCATCCTCGGCCGTGGTCATTCCCCTGGGAAGCATCGACGCTGGCCGGGTGAGGGCCGCCCCGGTCCGGCGATCCAACACGTCCAAACGTATTGACCGTCTGTATATGGAGGACTCGATGGGCCTGTCGGAACTCCAGGCGACGCGACGGCAGAAGGTTGATGACCTCCGTGCGGCCGGCGTCGATCCCTACCCAGTCCGGTCCGGCCGCACCCACACCGTAACCGAGGCGCTGGCCCTCTTCGAGGGTGAGGAAGCCGCCGCTCGCCCAGCGCCGGCGGACATGGCGGCGGGCGGCGAGGCGGTCCCCCCCGCCGACGTCGAGACGGCGGAACCGGTGACGGTCGCCGGGCGCCTGATGACCGTCCGCCACATGGGCAAGACCGCCTTCGGCACCCTGCGCGACGGCTCGGGCGAGATCCAGCTCTACGTCCGCCGCGACGTGGTCGGCGACGGGGCCTTCGCCCAGTTCCTGAAGCTCTTCGACCTCGGCGACGTGATCGAGGCGACGGGGAAGGTGTTCCGGACCCGGGCCGGCGAGGTGTCGGTCCGGACCACGGACGTCGGCATGTTGACCAAGGCCCTCAACGCCCCGCCCGAGAAGTGGCACGGCCTGACCGATGTCGAGACCCGCTACCGGCAGCGCTACGCCGACCTGATCGCGAACGCCGAGGTGCGCCGGGTCTTCCAGGTCCGCTCGCGCGCGGTCACCGCCACCCGGCGGTTCCTGGACGAGCGCGGCTTCCTCGAAGTCGAGACGCCCACCCTGCAACCCCTCTACGGCGGGGCCGCCGCCCGCCCATTCACAACGGTCCACAACGCGTTGGACCAGACGCTCTACCTCCGGATCGCCGACGAGCTCTATCTGAAGCGGCTGGTCGTCGGCGGGTTCGAACGGGTCTACGAGATCTGCAAGGACTTCCGGAACGAGGGCATCGACCGCTACCACTCGCCCGAATTCACGATGCTGGAGTGCTACCAGGCCTACGCCGACTACCGGGATGTGATGGCCCTGACCGAGGACCTGATCGTCACGGTGGCGCGGGAAACCCTCGGTACCCTCCAGATCACCTACCTGGGCCAGGCCATCGACCTCTCGCCGCCGTGGCCCCGGCTCAGCCTGCGGCAAGCCATCCTCGACCGGAGCGGGGTCGACTATGTCGCCCACGCCGGCGCCGAGTCACTGCTGGCGGCGGCCCGGGCGGCCGGGGCCGACGTGGCGACCGGGACGGTCTGGCCGAAGATCGTCGACGAGCTGCTGAAGCAATGCGTCCGGCCAACGCTGATCCAGCCGGCCTTCCTGGTCGACTACCCCGTCTCCCTCTCGCCCCTGGCGAAGCGCAAGCCGGACGACCCGACCCACGTCGAGCGGTTCCAGCCCTTCATCGGCGGGGCGGAGGTCGGCAACGGCTTCACCGAATTGAACGACCCGCTGGACCAACTGGCCCGGTTTCAAGACCAGCGGCGGGACCGCGAGGCGGGCGACGACGAGACGATGCCGATCGACACCGACTTCGTCAACGCCCTGATGTACGGCATGCCCCCGACCGGGGGGGTCGGGATCGGAATCGACCGCCTGACGATGCTGCTCACCGACCAGGACGGCATCCGGGACGTGGTCCTGTTCCCGGCGATGCGGGCCCTGCCGCCCGAATCCGACCCGATGGCGCCCTTGGCAAACGTGGAGCCATAGGTGATCAGGGCACGACCGCCGGGGACCTGCCGGGTCGCCCGGCCCGGGTCCCGGCGAGGACGGGCGCGGTGCTATCCTTTGGAACGAGGCGAGATCGTGACATGGGTGTCAAACGGTCTCGGTCCGATGCCAATGGCGTCGGCCGGGCAGTCGCTCGACGGGCACGACCCGACGAGGGTCGGGCCCGGGACGTCGCGAGGAAGGAGACCAAGGCATGCGCGGGATGATCGAGCGGATCAAGGAAGTGACGGGGATCTACCGGCTCGGGTTCGACCCAGATTCCATCATGGGCGTCACCCTGCCGATCGGTATCGTGGTGATCGTCGGCGGTGCCCTCTGGGCCTTCAACCGGCTCTTCCTCTAAACGTCATCGACCGAACGACCCACCACGAAGGGCTCAAGGACTCACCGCACGCCATCAGCGGTGGGCCGGACGAGTTCGGGATGAGGTGAAACGGGACCGGACCGCCGGGCCGGCCGTCTCCCGATTCCCCGTTGGCCGGGCCCCTGGTCGGCCCCCCGGCTGGACGGCGACGGGGGCGACGGCGACCGTGCCGGGGCGGTGACGAAAACATGGTTAACGCCTGTCGTCCGATGCATCCCAATACGCTGGGCGTGGCGTATGATTAGGTATGGGAACGCGTGCCGGAAGCCCCGGTACGATTCATCCCCGCGGCCCTGTCACCGCTCGCGCGCTCTATTCCCCGGGGTTTGTCCATGGGTCCCTTCGTCGTTCGTCCCGCCCGGCCGCGTCGTCGTCCGTTCGTCACCCGCCTGGTCCCGATCGTGGCCGTCGTCCTGGCCCTGGCCTCCCCAGCCCGATCTGGGACCGCGCAGGCCGCCGATGCCTACCTGGTCCGGGAGACGGGTCACACCCTGGCCGGCCCATTCCTCGCCCACTGGCTCTCCGAGGCCGGTTTCGAGACGCTGGGGAATCCCGTCTCGGAAGTGATCGGAGACGAGCGGGAGACCCAATACTTCGAGTTCGGGGTGCTGGCCGCCGCCGGCGACGGATCGATCGAGCGTATGGCCGCCGGCGCGGCCCTGGCCCGGGAACGGTTCGACCCGGACGCGCGGCTGGTGGGCAAGCGCTCCGGCGGCGCCCGCCACGCGGCCGCGTTCGTCCCGGCCGGTGACGGCACGGGAGTGACCCCCTCCGGCGGCGGGGAAGTCGTCTCGCTGGCCCGCCGGTGGTCGGACGCCTTCACCGATCAGGACGCGGACGATGGCGTATCCCGGCTCGGCGAGCCGATCTCATCCCTCCACGTCGCCCATGGCAAGGTGACGCGGTGGTACGACTTCGGCCGCCTGGAAGCGTGGACCAGTGATGACCTCGCGGTCGAACGGGCGCCCGTGGGGGCCGAGTTGGCCCGGCTCCGAGGCGTCGATCTCGATCCGGTCGAGGCCGCGGTCGCGGACGGACTGCTCACCGTCTCCGGGGAGGCCCTGTTCCTCTCGGGCGGCGACCCGACGCAGTTGGCCCGGCTCGATGAGGGGCTGCTCGGAGCCGCCGGTGCCGCTGACGCGGCGGCCAGTGCCGGGTTCGGCTACGAGGCGGGCGGCGTCTTCGCGCCGACCCGGATCCAGATCCCGGCGATCGGGGTGGACGCCTACATCGAGCAGATCGGCATCTCGGCCGATGGCTACATGGGCACCCCGGCTGGGCCGATGAACGTCGGCTGGTACTCGGGCGTCTCCTCGCCCGGCTATGGGTCGAACGTGGTGATGGCCGGGCACGTCGATTACTACACGGTCGGTCCGGCGGTGTTCTACGGCCTCTCGTCCCTCGGCGGTGGCGACACCATCTATGTCTCGGGCCCGAACGGGGAAGGGTTCACCTACGCGGTGACGGCCTCGTTCCTGGTCTCTGCCTATGCCGACGCGGGGGGCATCCTCAGCGGGCCGGGTGGTGAATCGCTGACCCTGATCACCTGCGGCGGTTCGTTCAACGGCACCGAGTACGATTCCCGGACCATCATCTACGCCCAGCGGATCTGAGCCGGGACTCGCCCGGGCGTCGGATGTTGACACTTGACGATGGCCCGCACCGCGCGGTCCGGGCCATCGTCACATCGTCACTTTTCCTGCCTCGGCGGTGGAGAGCGGCCCGAGGGGTGTGGTCAGGCGGACATCGCGGCGCGGAGGAGGGCGGGGACCTCGGACGGCGTCCGGGCGACGCCGACGCCGGCGGCGGTCAGGGCGTCCATCTTGCTGGCGGCGGTGCCCGCGCCGCCGGAGATGATCGCCCCGGCATGGCCCATTCGCTTGCCCGCCGGGGCCGACTGGCCGGCGATGAAGCCGACGACGGGCTTGGTGACCCGGTCGCGGATGAAGGCGGCGGCGTCCTCCTCGTCCGTGCCGCCGATCTCGCCGATCATCACGATCGCCTCGGTGGCCGGGTCGGCTTCGAACAGGCCCAGGACATCGACGAATGACGTGCCGATGATCGGGTCGCCGCCGATGCCGACGGCGGTGCTCTGGCCGAGGCCGACCTTGGTCAGCGAATCGACCACCTCGTAGGTCAGGGTGCCCGACCGGGACACCAGGCCAATCGGGCCGGGGGCGTGGATGAAGCCGGGCATGATCCCGACCTTGGCCTGGCCCGGTGTGATCAGGCCCGGGCAGTTGGGGCCGATCAGGCGGGCGCCGCGCTGGCGGACCCACGCGAAGGCGGGGACCATGTCGTTGACGGGGATCCCCTCGGTGATGCAGATCACCAGGGCGATCCCGGCATCGACGGCCTCGTAGATCGCGTCCGGGGCGAAGCGGGCCGGGACATAGATGATGCTGGTGTTCGCTCCCGTCGTGAGGACCGCCTCGGCGACGGTGTCGAAGACGGGGACGCCGGCGACCGTCTTGCCAGCCCCGCCCGGCGTCACCCCGGCGACGACCGGGGTGCCATACTCGACCATCTGCCCGGTGTGGAACGACCCTTCCCGGCCGGTGATGCCCTGGACCAGGAGGCGGGTGTTGGCGTCGACCAGGATGCTCACGGGGACTCCTTCGCGGGCCGGGCACCTGCCACGGCCAGGGTAATCGAGACGTCGCGCGGTGAGACGGGGCGGCCGATCGCGCCGGGGTCGAACGGGACCTGGGCGGCGGGCGGACGCACCGGGTCGCGACGCCCGGAATGGCGGCCTAGTTGGGACCGGCCGCGGCGACGACCTGGATCGCGGCCTCGTCCATCGTCTCGACGGCGGTCAGGCCGGCCTCGGCCAGCTTGGCCCGGCCCTCTTCGGCATTGGTCCCCGCCAGGCGGACCACGATCGGGGCGGTGACGGTGACGCGGCCCAGCGCCTCGGTGATGCCCTGGGCGACGATGTCCCCCCGGGTGATGCCGCCGAAGATATTGATCAGGATGGCGCGGACATTGGGATCGCTGGTGACCAGCTCGAAGGCCTTGGCGACCTGGTCGGCGCTGGCCCCACCACCCACGTCGAGGAAGTTGGCGGGGTCGCCACCATGGAGTTTGACGGCGTCCATGGTGGCCATCGCCAGGCCGGCACCGTTGACGATGCAGCCGATTGAGCCGTCGAGCTTGACGAAGCTGATCCCGGCCCGGCGGGCGTCCAGTTCGGTCGCGTCCTCCTCCGCCGGGTCGCGCATCGCCTCGATGCCGTCGTGCCGCCAGAGGGCGTTGTCATCGAAGCTCATCTTGGAATCGAGGGCCAGCCATTCGCCGGCGCCGGTCAAGATCAGGGGGTTGATCTCGGCCAGGGTGGCGTCCTCGTCGACGTAGGCCCGGTAGAGCTTGGCGGCGATGGAGGCGAACCCGTTGACCTTGTCGGAGGGCAGGCCGAGGTCGAAGGCCATGCCGCGGGCCTGGTAGGCCTGGAGCCCGAGCGCGGGGTCGGCCAGGACGCGGATGATCCGCTCGGGCCGGTCACGGGCGACCTCCTCGATGTCGACCCCTCCCTCCGCCGATGCCATCACCAGGATGCGCCGGTTGGGGCGATCGAGGATGACGCCCAGGTAGAACTCGCGAGCGATGTCCACGCCGGGGACGACGAGGACCTTCGAGACGACGTGACCCTGGATGTCGAGGCCGAGGATCGCCCCGGCGGCGGAGGAAGCCTCTTCCGGGGAATGGGCGAGCTTGATGCCGCCGGCCTTGCCCCGGCCGCCAGAGTGGACCTGCGCCTTGATGGCCACGGTGCCGCCGAGGGTCCGGGCGGCCTCCATGGCACCCTCCGGGTCGGTGACCACGATGCCCTCGTTCGTCGGGATGCCGTACCGCGCCAAGACCTCGGCGGCCTGGTATTCATGGACATTCATGGCGTTGGAGTCCCTCTCTCGACGTTGGCGGATGAGCGGCGGAGGCGTGATGGCGACCGGCCAGATGATCGAGCGGCAGGGACGGCGGTCCGTGGTGCCCCCGAACGCCGGGGAGATGTCCGCCCCGCCGGGCCGATCGCATCCTACCACGGAGGAATCGGGTGGTATCACGGGGGCGTGGCGACGACGTGCCCAGCGTCGGCAGACGCCGCGGACCGTCGTGTCAGGGGTGAGGGCACACGTGTCACACCTGTCGGGGACGGGTCGGTACGATGGCGATCCGACACGGGACGCGGTGGCTAATGAGTCCGGCTGGCCCGCTCGTCCGCGACCATCCCCAGCGTGAGCTCCAGTGCCATCCCCACGCGATGTCTCACGGGGTGGCGACCAGTCACCGCCGCCGCCGTGACCGGGTTCTTGGCATGCCCCGTCGCTCACCACGCCGCCGCCTTGGCCGGCATCGGACCGGTGCAGGACGCCCGTCTCGAACCCGAGCGGGCCGGATTGCCGGTCGGGCCGGTGGCGGGGGAAAAGGGATGGAGGGGACGAATCGCCCACTTGACTTTCCGGCAGGCGTGCTATAATCGAGTCACGAGACGCTTCCAAACGCGCGCGTGAACTGAAGTCGAGCCGAACCCGCTCGTACGAATCTCGTTCCGTCGGAACCGTTTCACGGTAATTCTTTTTTCATGTCGGTCGTGGGTACGCCACGGCCAGGAGAGGTCGAGACGGAATGAGTGATCGTACGTTGACGTGCCGGGATTGCGGCGAAGCCTTCACGTTCACCGCGGGTGAGCAGGCGTTCTATCAGGAGCGGGGCTTCTCGGAGCCACAGCGGTGCCAGTCGTGCCGGGCCTCTCGCAAGGCCCAGCGCAACGCCTCCGGCTATGACAGCGGTGCCGGGGCTAGCTCCGGCGGTGGCGGGTACAGCTCCGGCGGGGGCGGCTATAGCTCCGGTGGGGGCGGTTATAGCTCCGGTGGCGGGGGCGGCTACAGTTCCGGCGGTGGCGGCGGCTATGGCGGTGGTGGGGGCGGCGGCGCTCGCCAGCTTTACCCGGCCGTGTGCTCCTCGTGTGGCAAGGAGACCGAGGTCCCCTTCCAGCCGCGCAGCGACAAGCCGGTCTACTGCCGTGACTGCTTCCAGGAGCGACGGGCCTCCGCGCCCCGCTACAGCAGCAGCTACTAAGGAATATCCCTCCGGGGACGGCAGGGAACTGCCATCGATCGTGGGCCGTCCGGTTTTCCGGGCGGCCCACCGTCGTTTTCTCCGCCGGCCCGCGAGGGCCACGTCACCGATACAGGGGGCCGGACACCAGATGGGACACGACATGGGGGACGAGACGCGGGTTGAACCGGTCGGCGACGCGGGGGCCGGGACCGGGGCCGGGGAGCTGGTGCGGGCCGGTGAACGGGTGACGTTGCGGCGTCATGTGCCGGCCAACCGGGAGGCGTTCCAACGCTGGTATGCCGATGACGAGATCGCGCGCCTCCTGCGCCACGACCTGGCACCGCTGACCGAGCGGCAATCACGGGGGTATTTCGACACCCTGATCTTGCCGTTGTCGGCACGTGGTATGTGCTGGGCCCTCCATGAGACCGGGTCGGGCCAGTTGGTGGGCTCGGCGGCGATCACCGACGTGATCTGGACCACCGGGTCAGGGTTGTACCGCATCGTGATAGGCGAGAAGGACCGGTGGGGGAAGGGATATGGGACCGAGGCCACTCGTCTGGTGCTGAGGGAGGCGTGGTCGTCCCTGGGACTGCGGCAGGTGCGACTGGAAGTGTTCGGACACAATGAGAGGGCGATCGCCAGCTATCGCCGCGTCGGGTTCCGCCAGGTCGGGGCGCACCAGGAATGGGTCACCCGGCAGAGGGTCCACATCGATGTGCGGGAGATGGTGATCGATCTCGGTTCAGATTCCGATATCGGCCATCGCCAGCCTGATGCGCCGGGCGATGCGCCGGCCGACCGGTAGCGGACGCCCACCTCCTTGCCGGCCAGGGTGCCGGAGACGGGGCTCGCCTCGCCATGGTTCAGGTGGCAAGATCGATCGCCGGGGCCGCCGGGCGGGGAGGAGTGGCAAAGCATGGGGTGGCGGATCTTGGATCGTCAGCGCCCGCGTCCAGGCATTGACGAGAGTCATGGAGAGGGGTAGGATTCCCGGAATTGCGAATGAGTCTCAATCGCGTCCGGGGATCGAGATGAGGGCGGTGCGCCGGTTTTGGCAGTGGTACGAGCGGCACGATCGCCTCACGGTCGGGATCACACTCGGCCTCTTCCTGCTCCAACTGGTCCACCTGTATTGGCTCACGACCGACGTGGTCTGGTTCCGCCTGACGGGCGATCGGCTCCTCTCCCTCGACGGGTTCTTCGAATACGTCGTCCTACTGGTCGATTACACCGAGATCCCGGCCCTGATCACCACATCCTTGGTCTATCTCAACGATCTTCGGAAAGGATTCACTTGGAAGAGCTTGGTCTTCTTACTCTTCCTGAACTCTCAATGGCTTCATATCTATTGGATTACCGACGAATTCGTCGTCAACGCCTCGACGGGGAACACGAGCCTGGTCGATGGTTGGCTTGCGTGGGTCGCGATCGGGATCGACTACCTGGAACTCCCCGTCATCGTCGATCTGGCCCGGCGGTTCCTCCTCTCATGGCGGCGTGGGACGGTCGGGACCTTCCTGCAGCATGACCTGCGTTCCTAATCTGATCTCCGGGCAGATGGGCGCGGGACGTGCGAGGGAGACAGGGGATGGCGCGACCTCGTCCCTCGCGGCACCGGGGGCGGCCAGGTGCGTGGTACCCACTTTGCGACATTGACAGGATGGCACCCGGCACGTAGCATCGGATCGAGACATTGGGGACCCTAAGGGCCTGGCTGGAGGAACCTTTTTGGAGACCATCGAGCGAATGCCGGACGCCGACACGGCGATTCCGGCGCGAGAGCTTGTGATTCGCGGGGTGATGATCGCCCTCCTGGTGGGAGTGTCGTTCTTGGTCCTGCTGTTCGTCTGACCGACGGTACCGACCGATCGGGCTCGAGAGACACCATTTCCGGACGATGTCTATGGCGACGCGCCAGACGGGGAGCGGGACCGGGGCGAACCTGGTCCCGCTCTGTCGCATCCGAGCGGAGGCCCGTCTCGCGAGTGACGACTCCGAGGGTAATCGTCGGTATGCGGTGGAGGCGCGAGATGGAGGGCCGGTTCTGGAGCCGGACGGTGAGCTGCCTGATCGCCGGGGTGGTCCTGGCATCAGTTGTCGCCCCCGCCGGGGGCCCGCGTGCGCTGGCGCAGACGGACGCCGGGCAGCAGGCCCTCGTCCGGTTCCTCCACCTTGCCCCAGACTCGCCGCCGGTGGACATCTACGTCGACGGCCAGATGGTCGTGCGAGGGGCGGAGTTCCCGAGCGCGACCGGTTTCTTGCCAATTGGGGCGGGAGAGCACCGCTTCCAGATCGCGCCTGGCAACTCCACGCTGGAAGGGGCGCTGATCGACATCGAGCAGGATCTCGACGACGGTCTCGTATACGAGATCGCGGCCATCGGGTTGTTGAATGATCTGGAGGGGGCGGTCTTCGAGGTCGATGTGAGCGAAATCGTCACGCCCGGTGTGGCACGATTGCGGGTCGTCCATGTCGCTCCCCATGCCGGGTCGTTGGACATCGCAAACGGCGGCGGCGAGACCTTATTCGAGGATCTGGAGTTCCCCGAGGCCGGTGGCTATCGCGACATCTCGGCCTCCCCCACGGACATCGTCGTCCGGCCCACCGAGGAGGCGACCGAACTTGCGAGGATCGCCGCGCTGCCGATCCAGCCGGGATGGACCTACGACCTGTTCGTGGTCGGCCAGCGCCAGAACGATACCCTGCAATTCTTCGCGGTGAAGGCCCCGACCGTTGCCCCGTGCGGTGCGATCCTGGGAGTGGAACCGATCGATGCGGTCTGCGCCGGGGTCGTCCACGCGGCGATGGGGCTGGGGCCGGTCTGGGTCTTCCTCGACGAGGGTGAAGTCGCGATCGCCGGGCCGATCGCTCCCGGTGAGGCGGGGCCGATGGTAGCCTTGCCAGCCGGGGAGCACCGGTTGCGGTTCGTCCCGGACGGGGCCGGATCAGGGGACGCGATCGCCGAGACGGCGGTCGACGCGGCCGCCGGGGAGGCGGTGTGGATCATCGTCGTGCCCGACGGTGAGGCGGTCGAGGTCCGGACGGTGACGGTTGACCTGGGGTCCCTACCGGAGGGACAAGCCCGGGTCCGGATCAGCCACGCGCTCGATGAGGGGGACCCGATCGACGCCGTCCTCGACGACTCGACGTTGCTGGCCGATGGGTTGGACAAGGGTGCGACATCCGAGGCGGTGGACCTCCCCGCCGGCAGAGTGACACTCGCGCTGCGGGTGAGTGGCGACGAGGCGATCGTGTGGCCGCAGATCGAGGTCGACCTCGAGCCGGGCCTGGCGTATGAGTTGATCGCCGTGAGTCGCCCCGGCCGCCCAGGGCCGGACCTGTTGGTCGTGAGCCACCGGACGATCTCGATGGCCGGACGGGAAGGGATCGAGCGCGGAGGGGGGGATGGGGCGACGCCCGCCGCGTCACCACAGATCGTCCCGACCCCGAGCCCGACCGCCGGGACCTGACCGCCGGGACCTGACCGCGACCCTCCTCGCCCACACGCGATGCGGCGCACGCTCGGGCTTGGTGTCACGGCCGACCACTGTGGCGGGCCGGGACGTGAGCGATGTCCCATCGATCCGTTCGGCGATCGTGCCGGCATGATCGTGGACTCCCTCAGGCTACCCTCACGATATCGAAAGGCACGCCGGTCGCGGCGAGGGCGCGAAGCTCCGTGACGACGGGCGCGGCGATGGGGATGCCCCGGTAGCCAGCCTCCCGCTCGGCCTCTCGTTCGGGGTCGCCCGGGATCAGGACGCGGTTGCCCGCGTACGCGGGACTCACCGGGGTCTCGCGCAGTTCGGACAGGAACGTGGCCAGGTCGGCATAGAATTCGTCCGGGTCGCGGAAGGCATCGACCCGCCAGGCCATGAACGTGTGGCCGATGCCGGCGGCCCGGTCTGGTCCCCGGGCGCCGCTGACGCGGGCACTCCAGGCCGCACCGGCGAGTGGCCCACACATGATATCGACGATGACTCCCAGACCATAGCCCTTGTGGCCCCCGGTCTCGGGCGGGCCCCCGAGCGGTGTCAGCCAGCGGGCGGCATGGGCGTCGGTGGTAGGGTCCCCTGCCTCGTCGAGCGCCCAGCCGAGTGGTAGCGCAGTCCCTGCCCGGCGGGCGATCTCGACTTTGCCCCAGGCGACCGTGCTGGTCGACATGTCCAGGACAACCGGGGGGTCGTCGGCGGCCGGACCGGTCGGCACGGCGACCGAGATCGGATTGGTGCCGAGCCGGGCCTCGGACCCGAAGAGCGGGGCGACGAGCGGCGAAGCATTGGTCATGGCGACGCCGATCATTCCCTCCCGGGCGGCCATCAACGTGTACGCCCCGGCGATGCCGAAGTGGTTGCCGTGGCGAACGGTGGCCACGCAGAGCCCGCTGGCCCGGGCGCGGTCGATCACCATCCCCATCGCCCGGGGCCCCTGCACCATGCCGAACCCGTTGTGGGCGTCGAGGGCCAGGGTCGCGGCCGTCTGACGCTCCACGGTCAGGGGGGCGACGGGATCGATCAGTCCGCGGCGAAAGCGGGCGACGTAGAAGGGGAGCCGGGCGACACCGTGGGACGCGACGCCACGCTCGTCCGCCAAGACGAGGTGGGTGGCGGCCCCGGGGCACGCGTCCGCCGGGACGCCGGCGGA
The DNA here is from genome assembly GCA_013698285.1 of Chloroflexia bacterium. GTDB lineage: Bacteria > Chloroflexota > Chloroflexia > Thermomicrobiales > UBA6265 > JACCVE01. The sequence continues at coordinate 12,983 of JACCVE010000064.1, forward strand.
CCGTAAGACCCGCTCGACGAACGTTACCAGTGACGCTCGCTCGAATCGCGGCGTGTCCGCCATGATTGATCCCTTGCCGAGGAATTCGCGTTCGGGTCGTCCGGTGGGTCCGCCGATCGGCCCGTCAGGATACTGGGACAGCGGGTCCGGCGCTACCCACCCGTGGAGATCTCCGGGGTCACGTCACGTTGGGGACCCGGGACGGCGACGGTCGAGTGCTGTGACAGGTTGGACGTACCCGGGACTGGGAAAACCCGCTAGAATCCAGAGGAGACATGTTGTTCCCGCCGTGGCTGGCGTCGCGGGGTGTCGGGGAGGGGCCGGTGACGGACCGCTTGCAGGCGGTCACCACCGGGCATACGGGGAGGAGGAGAAGGGTGCGGACACGGGCGTGTGCCGTGGCTAGCGATGTGCCGGCCACGGGCGAAACGTCGGCGAAGGTTGGAGGGCCGGGGACCCAGGAGTCTCATGAGCGTCCTGCTGAGACGAGGGGCTCGACTTCGGGAGTGGCCCGCTCGCTGGCATTGGTGCTGGCGGTCCTGGTGGGCAGCGTGATGGGGTCGGGTGGACTGTGGCCCGCGCCGGCGGCGGCGGGTGACCTCGTGACGGTGGCGACCGATGTCTTGAACATCCGGTCCGACCCCCGGATCGATGCCCCGGTCGTGGCCCAGGCCGTGTGGGGCGATATCCTCGACGTGTGGTGGGGACCCAGCGATTCCGGGTACTACGAGGTGGTGTATGGAGATGTTCACGGGTACGCGCTGGGGACCTACTTGGGATTGCCGGGGGGAATCGGAGGGACCGGTGCCAGTGGAGCGTCTGGCGGTGGATGGACGGGCAATCGGTGGGTCGATGTCGACCGGTCATCCGGCTTGGTGACACTGTTCGAGGACGGGCAGGCGACCTATTCGGTCTGGGGCGCGATGGGGTGGGACCAGAGTGAGAGCGGATTCTACGCCACCGCGAATGGGTCCTACACCGTCTTCGCCCGCGAGGAGGGCCTGACCTGGACCGATTGGGGACGTGCCTACGTCACGCACTACGTCGCCTTCGATCCCTACCGGGCCAATGGGTTCCACTCCTACGCGCTCGACAAGACCGGGCACCTACTGTCCGGCGGGGGAAATGGGCCGACGGGAGGATGCGTCGCTGTCGCGCCATGGGCCATCGAGCGGATCTGGGACTTCGCGACGATCGGCACTCGGGTCGAGGTGCACTGGTAGCGGTCGGGACCACCGACGTGACGTTCCCGCGCGCATGGTGAAGACCGACATCAGGACGAACGGCCACCGGATCGATCCGGTGGCCGTTCTCCAGGATACTGACCGTCGGGCTCACGGGGAGCCGGTTGGGATTAGATCGACATCGACCCGTTGGCCTTGTCGGTTTCCTTCCAGATTGAGTCGACCGCCTCGCGATTCTTGGCAGCCGCCATCGGGTCGGCCAACGTGTGGTCGTCCTTCTGGAGTTCCCGGATCACGACATCGGCGATGATGTGATTAATCTCTTGAATCGCACTGGCATGGCCCCGGAGGGCGGTCGCGGCGACTGTCGCGGTCCGCTGGTCGCCCAGGGCGAGCGCGGTGGCGTGGAGCATTGTGTAGCTGATGGCCGCCATATTGAAGGCGGTGTAATCGTCACGCAAGATCTTGGAGATGCCCTCGGCGCGCATCTTGTCGATCAGGCCGGCGGCCTTGCCCAGCACATTGGCCCCGAACTCGACCACCGGGTTTCCCACCGTGCTGCCGACGACCTCTTGATGGGCCTTGAGGGCTTCCTTATTGGCCTTCACCATGTCGTGGAATCGCTGCACGGCTGGGCCAGCCGTCGGATCGTCCTTGGTGGATGCGAGCTGGCGGTCGAGGGCCTCTTCGATGTGTCCTTCGAGGGCGAGCGAATCACCGACGTAGTCGGCGATGGTCTTCTGGCCCTTTTCGTCGATCGCGGTCTGCTGGCTCATGATTCTCGGTCCTTTCAGCGTGTGCGGCGGCGCGTCTTGCCACCTCTCATCGTCCGATGATCGCAATGCTCGTACCAGGGCTCCGGGTAAGACCGGCATCGTGGTAGGGAGGGCGGGAGGAGTTCGTCGACGCGTGCGCCGAGCCGATGTTATTCCTCGCATCCCGGATCGTTCATCTCCCGTCCGAACGAGATGCGGGACATCGGACCCAGGGGCGAGTCAGGCGCCGAAGCGGTCGCGCTCGGGGTGGGGAAAGTGGACCCGGCGAGCGACGGCGGTGCTCACCAGGCCGGTTCGCGGTGCCAAGAGAAACACCACGGCGAACACGGCGGTGGCGACGAGGACGACGCTGGCACCCGAGGCGACGCCCCGGTAGTACGAGACATAGAGACCAACGACGCCACTCCCGGCCCCGATCGCGGCGGCCAGGCCGACCATCACCGGCAGGCGCTCGGTGAGGAGGCGGGCGGTGGCGGCCGGGGTCACCAGCATCGCCAGGACCAGCACATTGCCGACGGTCTGGATCGAGATGACGATCGAGAGGGAGAGGGTGACGAGAAAGACCTGATCGACCCGCCAGGTCCGGATGCCGCTGGCCTCGGCAAAGGTGCGGTCGAAGGCGAGGGCGACCAGTTCCCGGCGTAGCAGCCAGACGACGAGGAGCACCACGGCCCCGACGCCCGCCGTGAGCCACAGGTCGGTGGTCGAGACACCGAGGATCGAACCGAAGAGGAACCCGGAGAGATCGCGGGTATACGAGGGCCGGGCCGAGATCAGGACGATACCGAAGGCGAAGGCGCCGGCGAAGAGGACGCCGATCGCGGTGTCGTTGGTCAGGCGCTCGTGGTGGCCGATAGCCCCGATGCCGAGCGAGACGACCAGCGCGGCGACGACGGCCCCGACCAGGACATTGATGTCGAACAGGAAGGCGACGACGACCCCCGGAAAGACCGCGTGGGCCAGGGCGTCGCCCAGGAACGCGTAGCCGCGCAGGACGACGAAGCTGCCGACGGTGCCGCAGATGATCCCGACCAGGGCGATGGCCAGGAAGGCGTGCTGCATGAAGGTACGATCCCAGGGATCGGCGAGCCAGTGCACGAGGTTCGTCACTGCCGGTCTCGCCCAGTGATGGCCAGCGGCGCTCCCGCGTGCCGCGACGTGACATCATGTGACGACGAGGCCGTCTCGTCGTTGCTCATCGCCCCGGGGCTGACGTGAACACGTTCGCCATGCGGCGGGTCGGACGGGGCCGACCCGAAGGCGCGTTGGAGGTTGGCGAGGGTGATAACGTCGCCCGGACGACCGTCGGCGATGACGCGGCGCCGGAGCAGGATGGCGCGGTCGGCGGCACCCTTGGCCTGTTCGAGGTCGTGGGTGGCATAGATGATGGTCGCGCCACCCGCCCGCAGCTCCCGGAAGAGGTCGAGCAGGACTGCTTGGGTCGGGGCGTCGATGCCCACGAAGGGCTCGTCGAGCAGGAGGTGCTGACCGTCCTGAACGAGGGCCCGGGCGAGGAAGACGCGCTGTTGCTGGCCGCCGGAGAGACGACCGATTTGGACACCGGCGCGGTCACGGAGTCCGACCCGGTCGAGGGCGGCCAGGGCGATGTCGCGGTCCGCGGCCGAATAGGGTCGGAACCGGCTGCGGCGCCGGGCCAGGCCCATCAGCACGACATCGACGGTGGCGATCGGGAAGGTCCACAGCGCCTCTCCACGTTGGGGGACGTAGGTGGCCCGGGAGCTCCGGTCCCGGCGGCCGGTCGTGCCCGCCACGGTGACGGTGCCGTGGGAAGGGGGCAGGACACCGGCCAGAACTCGCAACAACGTGCTCTTGCCGGCACCATTGGGGCCGACCAGGCTGACGATCTCACCGGTCCGGATATCGAGGGTGACATCGTCGAGGGCGGACCGGTCGCCGAAGTGGACCGACAAGCCTTGGGTCGAGAAGCAGGGTGAGCCCTGAGGCGGATTGGCCCGACGGGCGTGATGAGAAGACGTTGCGAGGGAGTCAGTCACTGGATCGCTCGATCCACATTACAGTCTGAACGCGACGGGTGAGCCGATTGACTCGTTACCTCCGGACGAATCCTGGGTCGCGGCGTGAAACGGGCCCGATCGGCGGCAGGTCGAGTCATGGGGTCATGAGGAAGCGGGGGGATGGTGGCGACCATGGACGGATAGCTCCGAGGCCGAGTGGGTGGATGCGGGAACTTCGGCAGATGCGGATCGGCCAGGACCCAACGGCCCAAGACAACGAATGATACTACGTCTCAGTTATGTGAGACGTCACGGATGCGAGAATCGACGTGGGAGATGCTCAGGGCGTTGGCTGGCATGCCGGGCAGACGCCGATGAACTGGAGCACATGGCTCTGGATGGCGAAGTTGGTGGTCCGGGAGAGCTCAGCCATCAGGTGGTCGACCGGGCAGGCGGTGAAGGGAACGGCCGCGCCGCAGCCGGAGCAGACCAGGTGATGGCGGTGCCCCGGCAGGCCGACGACATAGGCGGAGTGCCCCTCGGCGACCACGACCCGCGTCAGGACATCGAGGGCGCCCAGGATCTCCAGCGTCCGGTAGACGGTCGCCCGGCCGAGGCTCGGGTCGGCCCGGTGGACGGCGGCCAACAAGTGTTCGGGGGTGAATGGATGCGCCTGGTCGAGGATGGTCTCGATGATGGTCCGGCGAGGACGGGTGGAGCGGTATCCGGCACCGTGGAGGACGTCCTCGATGGTGGAGACATCCGGCCGGGCGTCCCGGTCCGCCCCTGGGTACCGTGGCGAGCTGGGGGTCGATGAGACAGACATGATGGGAGTGTAGCACCCGGGTCGGACGGTACGTGGCGTCACCGGACAAAGTCCCGGACGAGGTCCAGGACGAGGTCCTCGCCGTTGGGGTCATCCGGGTCACGGTCCAGATCGCAGCCGTGTCCCGACCGGAGCCGCCCGCATCGGGATCGGGCTTGGCACCATCGATGTTGGGGGATCGGGCCCCGCGACCCGCGTGCGACAATGGACCGTCTAATGGTGTCTGGCGGGGATGGAGTCGGGAGCGGGAGCGACGGATGGTCACGGCGATGCGGGATCAGGCCCTGGTGCGACGTGGAGGATGCCCGCACCAGGTGCCGGGTGAACGACCCGCCGGGGTCCGGCGGCGTGAGGTCCGGCGCGCGGCGCGGCCGGTCGAACGTGTCCGCTCCAACGGGTTAAACCAGGGGTCCTTCGCCCGGTCGAGCCGGGGACGCCTCGCGGCGCGCGGTCATGGGCCGGTCGCCATCGCGGTGCTGCTCCTCGTGGCCGCCCTGGCCCTAATGGCCGGGAGCGTCGGAGCACCGGCCGCGCCGGTGGCGGCCCAGTCAACGAGCGAGGTGTCGTGGGATCGGTTCGATGTCACGGTGGTGGTCCAGGACGATGGCCGGTTCGCCGTGACCGAGCGGCAGGTGATCCAGTTCGGCGATGGGCCGTTCCAGACCGCCTTCGCCGAGTTGCCGCTGGACCGGGCCGAGAGCATCGAGGACGTTCGGATCAGCGAAGAGCGGGGGGGCGAGACGGTCGCGTACGAGCGCACCGCCTCGTCCCGATTGTCACGAAACCAAGCCGAACGGTACGCGGTTTCCGTGGACGGCGGCAATGTGCTGGTGGAATGGACCTATCCCCCCACCAGTGACGACTCCCGCTCATTCGTGCTGGAGTACACCGTGACCGGTGGGCTGCGCTCCTACCCGGAGGAAGACCCGCCGAACCAGCAGGTGTGGTGGGTCGCCGTCTCGGATGAGGTGACCGCGGTCGGGCCGATCCGGGAATCGTCGCTGACGGTGGTCTTGCCGGACGTCGTCCCGCTCGACCAGGTCGTCATCGGGCCCGGCGAGTCGGTCACGCCGGCCGATTTCACCGAGGATGGTCAGACTTTCACCTGGACCGCGCGGGATCTCGGCCCCGGTGACTCCTTCGAGGGCCGCATCCAAGTCCCACCTGTCGTGGCAGGTCTCGACCCGCCCGCGTGGCAGGCTGCCGACGATGGGCGGCGGGCAAGTGAGGCGGATCGAGAGGCTCGCGGTGCGGTCTTGAACCTCGGCTTCCTCGCCCTCGGTCTGTTCTTGAGCGTCGGCGGGGGGCTGGGACTGTTCGGATGGTGGTATGTCCGGGGCCGGGATCCCCATTCCGGGTTGGTGGCCGACTACCTGCCGGAGCCGCCCAGTTCGCTGTCGCCGGGCGCGGCGGGGACGCTGCTGGATGAGGAGGCCGACGAGGAGGACATCGTCGCCACCGTGGTCGACCTCGGTCACCGGGGTGTCATCTCGATCACCGAAGAGGCCCCGAAGGGGTCGGTGTTCGGGGCCAGCAGGGACTTCCGCCTCACGCTGCGGACCCCGGACGCCCCGATGCGCCCCTTCGAGCGGACCCTGGTCGCGACCCTGTTCGGGGACGGTGCGGCGGCCAGCGCCGTGACGGAGATGAGCAACGCCAAGGCCTCCTTCGACGCGACCAAGCCGGAGATCCGGGCCGAGCTCTACGC
>JACCVE010000293.1 GCA_013698285.1 Chloroflexia bacterium
GCGGTGCCCGTGTCCGGGCTCGGCAGGTCCTGGACGTGTTCGCCGAGGGCTGAGAAGAGGTCGCGGACCTCTGGCGTCGAGAGGAAACGATGGAACTGCTCTTGGAAGTCGCCATCACTGACGGTCAGCTCCAGCGCGTACTGCCCACTGCCGATGAATACGACCAGCCGCTCGACGCCGATCCCCCGGACGAGGACATCGATCGGGAACCGATCGTGAACTTCACGGACAGCCAATTCTCGGCCGACATCCATCCGGCACACCATCAGGACAGTCTGCATCGACGCACTCTCCTCGCTCGGGCGTCCGACGCGGCCGCCTTACATCGCTGCGTCCCGCAGACACCAGTAGTCGCCCGTACATGGGACATGCCATCGTTGGCGTACATGGCTAACCGGTCTCCCGTGACGTTGGTCCACCCTCAATGGTTCGGGTACACTTCGCGGCGGAGAGGTGTCCGAGTGGTTGAAGGTGCCGCTCTCGAAAAGCGGTGTGGTGTTGAGCCACCGTGGGTTCGAATCCCACCCTCTCCGCCGAGGTCTCGATCGTTGTCAAGCCGTCTGCCGTCTGGAAGGGTCGCATAGTTGGCCTAGTGCGCGCGCCTGGAAAGCGCGTAGGGGGCAACCCCTCGAGGGTTCGAATCCCTCCCCTTCCGCCCTTCATCCGGTGAACCGACGCTCCGGCCGGACCACACGCCAGCCCTGCCCGTCGTGACGCGAGAACCACATCTCGCTGTCCCCTGTCCCCTGACACCCTACTCCTTCGCCGACCGGCGCGCCCTGGCATCGATCTGGGCCCGGGTGGGGATCGAGGGCTGGGCGCCGTCCTTCGTCACGGCCAGCGACCCGGCGATGACCCCGTAGCGCAGGGCCTCGATTGGTGTCTTCCCCGTCGCCAACTCGGCGGCGAACGCGCCGCAGAGGGCGTCTCCCGCCGCCGTGGTGTCGACCACCTCGACCTGCGGGGACGTCACCGTCTCACTGCCCGAGGCGTCGACCAGCGTTGCCCCCGCGGCGCCCATGGTCACGACGACGGTCTTCGGCCCATTCTCCAACAAGCCGGCCGCCGCGCCCGTTCCCTCGTCGCCTCCCGGGTCGCGGCCGAGCAAGGCAGCCGCCTCCGGCTCGTTCAGGATGAGTACGTCGACCAACCCGAGCACGGTCCGGCCCGACTCCGGCTCCGGGGTCGCGTTGAGCACGACGGTGATGCCCAGGGCCCGTGCCCGGGTGTACAGGGCGGTCAGCACCGCGATCGGCAGCTCCAGCGTCGTCAGCACGACCGCGGGCCGCATCCGCTCGACCAGGTCGATGGCGGCACGTTCGGTGACCATCCCCGTCGCGCCGGGGACATATAAGATTCGGTTCTCGCCGCCCGGTTCGACCCAGATCGAGGCCGTCCCCGACGCCTTGCCCGCCACGACCGCGACGGCCGAGACATCGATCCGCTCCACCGCCAGCTCGCTGAGCCGATCCCGGCCGAAGGCGTCCTGGCCGACTGCCCCCAGCAAGCTCACCCTCGCCCCGGACCGGGCCGCGGCGACGGCCTGGTTGGCGCCCTTACCGCCCCCGAAGATCGCGAAGCTGTCGCCGGTGACGGTCTCCCCCGCGCCGGGAACCCGCGCCACGCGCGAGACGAGGTCGGAATTAATCGCGCCGGCGACCAGCACTCGTGTCTCGGCCATGACCGTCGTCTCCTCTTCCTCTAAGACCGCTCAGGCCAGCGAGATCCGCCAGCCTCGCCGCATCACGACCGGTTGCGCCCAGATCGTCTCGCCCCCGCCCTCACCATCGCCCGACGCGTTTCGTGCCAGGCCTGGCGCGCCTGGCCCGTGTCGCTAGAGACGGCGCCAGGCGGTCCGTAGCGCTCCCTGGTATACGATTCCGCGACCTGGCGAGCCGGGGCCAGAGACCGTGGGACCGCCCGGCCAAGGGCATCGGCGTACTCGTTGGGGGTCATGGTGAGGTCTCCGGTGACTCCCGCCCAACGCCCCGCCTTTCGGACCCGGGCCCAGAGCGCGGC
>JACCVE010000085.1 GCA_013698285.1 Chloroflexia bacterium
ATCTTCGGCAGCGGCGGGGGTGCCCGCGTCGCGGCCCAGAACGAGGTCCCCCTCCTCGGCACGATCCCGATCGAGGCGGGCGTCCGCGAGGGCGGCGACAGCGGTCAGCCGATCGTGGTCGGGCACCCGGACTCGGTGACCGCGGTCGCCTTCACGCACGCCGCCGAGCGGGTCGCCGCCCGCCTGGCCGCCGAGGCCGCCAAGAAGCCCCGCAAGCCGACGATCATGCTCCGGCAGGCGCGGTAAGGGTGACATTCCTTACGATGACACGCTCTTTTCGGGGATAAGGAGCCTTTGGTAGGGGCGGTGCTCGCTAAGTCATTCCCATGATATGCGTCATCCGAATTGGACCGTGCGGTTGGCGGATGGGCGCAGCAAGCGGCGCCCCTACCAAGCCGGGGGATACCACGGCGTCCTCGATCGGGTGACGTGCGCGATCGCGTTCCTGGGCCACGATGTTCCGCTGATGGACCACGAGCGACCGATCCCCGTCGCACGCGGCCCCGTTGACGGGTGACCGACCTCCTGTGCGACCATGCCGCCGCGTCGTCTTGGCGTCGGTGCTCCCTGACGCTGAGCACAGGTGGCGTGGCCGGTTCGGCGCCGGCGCGGCCGTTCGAGTAGGCGATCGGATCTCGACGTGCGGGTTCCCCCGACGATGGTGACGATTTGGTGAGACGAGCGGTCCGCGCGGACGAGGTGGACAGGGAGACGACGGGCTCCTGGCGCCCGGACGCGTTGGCACTTGGTGTCCTGGCCGTCCTCCTCGCGGTGACCGTCGGTAACCGCCTTTACTACGACCCCTGGCTGGCGCGCTTCGACCTCTACACCTTCTTCGTGCCCTGGTACGCCCATCTCGGCGAGCGCCTGGCATCGTTCGACGTGCCCGGCTGGAACCCCCACGTCTTCGGCGGGACGCCCTTTGCCGGCGATCCCGAGTCGGGGTGGATGTATCTCCCGGCGATGCTGTCCTTCGCGCTCTTTCCCGTCCTGACCGGGTTCAAGGTAATGGTCGGCATCCATCTCACGGTGGCCGCGCTGTCGACCTATGCCTACGCCCGCGTGCTCGGCATGCGGCCGGTCGCCGCCCTGACGGCGGCGGTGGTGTTCGCGTTCGGCCCGGTCCTCCAGTGGACTACCTACTGCTGTCTCATCTTCGGCCAGTACGTCATCTGGATCCCCCTCGTCCTGCTCGGGATCGAGCTGGCGCTCCGGGTCCGGCCCTGGCGAGCCCGCCTGGCGCCCTGGTGCCTGACCGGGTTCGCCGTCAGCCAGATGTTCGCGGGGTGGGTGGGTGAGGGGTGGATCTATATCCCGCTGCTCGTCGGCGCGTACGCCGGATATCGCGCCCTGCTGGCACCCATCCATCCCGGCCGTCGCTGGCGCGGCCGCCTGGCGGATGCCGTGACGACCACCGGCGCCGGGCTCGGGTCGGGCGTGGCGCTCGGCGCGGCGGGCATCTGGCCGCGGCTGGCGACGAACGCGGAGTCGCACCTCGCCGGGGGCGACTACGGGGACCTGCCGGGGGGCGGCATACTCAATCCCCCCTGGGAACTCGACTACCTGCTGGCCCAGGTCATGGGGTCGGGGTACGACGACCGGCGGGCGGCATTCGGCGGCGTCGCGATCGCCCTCGTGTTGCTGGCGCCGCCGCTGGCGCGGAAGCGGTTCGCCGTCCCCTTCTTCGTCCCGCTGACGACTATCGCCCTGGTCCTGGCGCTGGACACGACGCCGCTCCACCAGGTCTTCTACCTGATCCCGCGCTACCGTGAACTGCACGTCCACGACCCGTGGCGGACGGTCTCGCTCGCCGCCCTCGGCCCGGCGATCCTGAGCGGTGCGGCGGTGGAGGCGCTGGCAGGCTGGCGCGGACGGCGGCGCTGGCTGCCGGTCCTCGCGATTGCGGCGCTGCCGCTGCTCGTCGCCGCGACGATCGTATCGCGGGCCGGGCGGCCGATCGACTGGCCGCCGCTGCTGGCCGCCGCGGCGGCGACCATCCTGGTCGGCATCGTCCTCGTCATGCCGCGCCGGGCCCGGCGGTCGCCGGTCGGGTGGCTGGCGGCGGGGGTGCCTGTCCTGCTGGTCGCCGTGGCCTTCATCCAGCCGACGGGGCTCGAACTCACGGGGGCATGGCTAGGTTGGCCGGGGGACGCGACTTGGGAGCGGTATTGGCAAACCGATCCGGTCAGTCACGAAGCGCTGGCCGAGGAGGTGACGGAGACCGCGTCCGCCGACACCGCCGCTGGCTTCCTCCAGAGGCAGGCCACGACAGCCTGGACCGGGCCGTTCCGCTACGCCGGCTACGGCGGCATCCTCTACCCGGGCGACCGCCAGCGGGAGGCGAGCTACATGGCGCGCCGGTTCGAGCCACCGGTGCAGGCCATCCTGGTCAACGGCCGGCCGATGATGCTCGACCTGGCCACGATCCAGGGGTACAACCCGCTGCAGTTGGCCCGCTACGCCGAGTTCCTGACGGCCCTCAACGGCGCACCGCAGGACTACCACCTGGCCTATCTGGCCCACACCGGCGTGCGGTCCCCGCTCCTCGACCTGCTCTCCGTGCGCTACGTCCTCGTCGATGCCACGATCCCGCCGGGGCGCGACGACATCGTCGCTCTCACCGCCGGCCGGCGAGAGGTCTTCCGGACCCCGCTCGTCGTCGTCTACGAACGCGTCTCCCCACCTTCCCACGCCTGGATCGTCCATGACGTCCGGGCGGTGTCCTACGGCGAGACGCTGCCGCTGCTCACGTCCGGGACTATTGATCCCTACCAGACGGGACTCGTCGAGGGTCCGCTCCCCGAGGTGGCACCGCCCGAGCCGGGCGTTGCGGAGTCGGCGCGGGTCACCCGCTACGAGCCAGACGCGATCGACATCGTGACCACCGCCGCGAGCCCCGGCCTGCTCGTCGTCAGCGAGGTTTACGAGCGGGGGTGGCGCGCCTACGTCGACGGGGAGCGGGTCGATGTGCTGCCGACCCACCATGCCCTGCGGGGGGTGCCGATCCCCGCCGGTGAGCACGTCGTCGAGATGCGCTACGAGCCGCTGGCGCTCCGGGCGGGCCTCCCCATCAGCGCCGTGACGGCGACGGCGATGGTGGTCGTCTGGGCGGCGGCGGGCGTGAACCGGCTCCGCGGCCGGGGCGTTTCGGACGCTCGCCGTGGACGGGGGAAACGTGCCTGACGATGTCCCCCTCTCGATCTGTCATCGACGCTTCACGGACGAACGTCCTACGATGCAATGCGGAACGGGCACGAGGGCGCACGATCCCGTGTCGGACGAGCCTTTCGTAGGGGCGCTGCTTGCTGCGCCCGGTTACCAAACGGATTGTCCAAGATGAAAAGGGTGTCCC
>JACCVE010000090.1 GCA_013698285.1 Chloroflexia bacterium
GCGATGGTCCGGCCCGCGAACTGGTCGCGCTGGATGCGGCGGACGTTCCCATAGGCGCCGTCGTCGAAGACGACCACGACCAGGGCGATCTCGTGTTAGGCCATGGTCGCCAGTTCGTTCAGGGCGAAGCCGAAGCCGCCGTCACCGTTGACCGACACGACCGGGGTGTCCGGGTTGCCGGCCTTGACCCCGAGCGCGGTCGGGAAGCCGTAGCCCAGGGTGCCCTGATAGCCGGGGGTGATGAAGGTCCGGGGCCGGTAGACGGGGTAGCCGACGTTGGACCAGTAGCCGATCTGGGTCATCTCCGAGACCAGGATGCCCTCGTCCGGCAACTCGGCCCGGATCGCGTGGGCCAGGCTCGCCTGGGGCTGGACGGCGTCCAGCCGGTCTCGGACCGAGCGCTTCAGCTCCGCCAGCTCGGCGGCGCGGGAGGGGCGGCTGCCGCCCACGCGAGACACCTCATCGAGGAGGGCGGCCAGGCCGGCCTTGGCGTCGGCCTGGATGCCGACGGTGATGGCGGTGTTGCGGCCGATCTCCTCCGGGTCGATATCCATCTGGATCACGGTCTGGCCCGGCTTGACGCCCCAGGCGCTGGTGGCGGGCTCGACGAACCGGGTGCCGACGGCCAGGATGACGTCGGCGTCGGGGATCAGTTGGATCGCGGCGACGGTCCCCATCGCCAGCTCATGGCGGTCGGAGATGACCCCCTTGCCGTTGCTGGACATCACGACCGGGGCGCCGAGGGCCTCGGCCAGGGCCAGCAGTTCCTCGCCGGCCTCGGAGCCGATGATGCCGCCACCGGAAAAGATGAGCGGCTTCCGGGCCGCGCCGAGCAGCTTGGCAGCCTGGCGGATTAGGTCCGGGTCGCCGGCGGGCCGCTCGCGGGGCTCGCCGGAGATGGGGGCCAGCAACTCGACCTCGCCCCGGGCGTGGAGGGTGTCCTGGGGAATCTCGATCTCCACGGGGCGAACCCGGCCGGTGCGGAGGTGGCGGAAGGCGTCCCGGACGACGGCCGGGATGTCGGCGGGGACCGTGGCGCGGGCGGCGTGCTTGGTGACCGAGCGGACCATCTCGAGCTGGTTGGGGATCTCGTGCAGCAGGCCCCGGCCGACGCCGATCAGGTCGGACTGGATCTGGCCCGAGACGCAGAGCACCGGCGAGTTGCAGGCGTAGGCGGTGGAGAGGGCGGCGCTGGCGTTAAGCAGTCCGGGGCCGGGGACCACCAGGCAGGTGCCGACCCGGCCGGTCGAACGGGCGTAGCCGTCGGCCATGTAGGCGGTGGCCTGCTCGTGCCGGGTGTGGAAGATCCTGACCTGGTCCTGGACGTGGTAGAGGGCGTCGAAGGCGCCGTCCAGTTGCACGCCGGGGAGGCCAAAGACGGTGTCGATCCCCTCCGCGATGAGCGAGCGGACCAGGGCTTCACCGCCGGTCATCGTCTCGGTCCTGGTGCCCGTGCCCGCCGTCGCCCGTTCCTGTCCCTCGATGACCTGTGCCACGCCGTCCCCCATCCCGCTCGCGGGCATGCCAGGGACCCCTCCAGGGTTCCAGGCCACGCCCGCCATCATCCACGCCACCACCACGGTGGACGCCGTCCGTCCGACCGTCCTCGTGCCCGGCATTGTACGCCAGCGGCTCGACCGGGGATGCCAGGATGACCTGTCCGATGACCTCCCGAAGCTCGAGCCCGCCTTGTTGACGCCCTCTTGGCCACGGCCTAGAGTGGGACATCATTCTCTGGAGAGGAGGACCGCGATGGTCGCTCACGCCGTAGTCGCACCCAGTCTCCCGGTCGAGAACCTTGGTGAGGCACTAGAACGTCCCTTCACCTGGGCCGACCTGCTCGCCATGGCCGACGAGGACACGGGGCAGCGTCACGAGATCCTTGGAGGAGAGCTCATCGTGTCGCCGGCCCCCGCACTCCCGCACCAGGTACTCTCGATCGAGATCACGCGACGGCTGCTGAATGTCGTCTTCGAACGACGCCTCGGCCAGATCCTCACCGCACCCGTTGGTCTCAAGGCATCGGAATACGACGCCGTCGAGCCAGACCTCGTGTTCATCCGGACCGCGCGTTGGCAGGCCATGGATCAGGACGCCCCAGCGCTCACGGAACCCCCCGATCTCGTCGTCGAGATCATGTCGCCGAGCTCGCGGCGACGGGATCGGGTCCAGAAGCTTGCCTTCTACGCTCGGTTCGGGGTGCCCGAGTATTGGTTGGTCGACCCGGTTGCCCGGACCTGGGAGACGCTGGTGCTCGACGGGGGCGTCTATCGGCCGCTGCCGCCGGAAGGGACGACGCACCGTTCCCGCGTCGTGGATGGGTTCACGATCGACGCGGCGAAGGTCTTTGCCGTGCTGGACCGAAATGCGGGACGAGGGGCCAATATGGGAACAAAACGTGGACCGGGGGAGCGGGACACCGTCTCGACGGGCGACGGGGCGCCAGCGTCTGACCCCGCGATGGACGAAGAGAATGAGACTTCCGGTCGTTAATCCCGTCAGATGATCGCCAATGAGCACCGATGGCCGTCATGTGCGGAGAGGAGCCAACGCATGGTGGGCCAGAGCGCAGTCGCCGAGCCCGTCATCGATATGGTCGCCGACCCCGTCGCCGGGGAGCGCGACGATACCCTCGAACGTCCCACGACCTGGGTCGACCTGCTCGAATTGCCCGAGGATATGGGGCAGCGACACGAGATCATCGGGGGGGAACACATCGTATCGCCGTCGCCGTCGATGGATCACCAAGGTGTCCACCATGAAATCTACATCCGGCTCGGCGCCCATATCCTCGCTGGCCGGTTGGGTGTCCTCCGGTCTGGCCCGATCGACATCAAGTCGTCCGAGTACGATGTCGTCGTGCCCGATATCGTGTTTGTCCGGGCTGGTCGGCCCGGCGTTATCAGGCGTGGCGGCCAAGCCATGACCGAGCCGCCCGATCTAGTCGTCAAGATCGCGTCTCCCAGTACCCGGCGGCGAGATCGCATCCAAAAACTCGCCTTCTACGCCCGGTTCGGGGTGCGCGAATACTGGCTGGTCGATCCCGTGGCCCGGACGTGGGAGACCCTGGTCCTAGAAGGCGGCGTCTACCGAGCGCTGCCGCCCGAGGGGACCGTTCACCGGTCACGGGTGGTGGAGCGATTCACGGTCGATGCGGCGGAGGTATTCGCGGCCCTCGATGC
>JACCVE010000113.1 GCA_013698285.1 Chloroflexia bacterium
GGCCCCGGGGCATCTCGCCCGGGGCCGTGCCTCGCGGTCACCTGACTGGACGGACAGGACGCGATCTGGGCTTGGTCTCCAGGGGACGCCCGTGGCCCTGTCCGTCCCCGTCGGCGATGATGCCCACCTTTTGGGCGATGACGAGACGGACCGGGCCAGGACCCCATGAGCGATCCGACGGCGGGCGACAGCGCGACTCCACGCGACCGCGTGATCGGCCACGACCCGATGCCGCGGCGCGGCCAGACGGCCGCGGATTCGGCGGCGGCCCGGTCCCAACTCGGCGCGATCAGGGACGAGTGACTCCAGCCGCTCATCGACCACATCGCGGGGCAGGCCCGGACCATCGGGCGCCTCGATGAACAGTGGGTCGCCGCCGAACAGCGGGCGATCGACCGGGGTATCGCTCATGACGCCGAACGACACCGCCGGCAGAGCGACGCCGGGCAGACCGACAAGTTCGTCACCCTCTTGGAGCAACGGGCCCGGGATCTCGATGCGGAGCATGGCCGGATGCCCGCCTCGGCCGACCAGGCGCCCCCGGAGATGCCGCCCCTGCCGATGATCGCCCGTGGAGCGTTGACGCGACTCCTCCGGGACCGCCTGAGGAGAACGTGATCGCCGTGGGCGGCGATGTGTGGGCGGTGGATCGCCCCAAAGCGCAGATCACGGACCAGGACGCCCGCGTTGCCGGAGACGCCAGCGCCTGGGGGGCCGGTCCATTGAGGTGTCGCCGTGATCCCCCGACCACACCGGTGACGCGCCCGCCGGACGACCCGCTCGGCCTACCGGCGGCGGTTCTCGCGGCCGATCCGGATCAGGCCCCGCTCCAGCAGGCGGGCCGCGCGGTGGACGACCTCGTCCCGGGGCAGCCGGGCGGCCCGGGCGATGCCGATGACCGTGCGCTCGCCGTCGAGGTGCATCAGGATCGCCCATTCGTCCGGCGAGACGGTGAAGGTCGCGTCCTCGTCGACCGGGGGGTGGAGCACGAGGTCGAGGACCGTCTCGTCGGTGAGGTCGTGGCGGGTCGGCAGGGTGGCGCTGCCCTGGGTCTCCAGCAACGATTCGTTGCCGAGCCCCTGGCTCAGGTCGTCCAGGGTGGCCCGCAGGTTCTCCACCGCCCGGCCGAGCTGCTTCGGCTCTCCCAGGTCGATGATCTCCAGCACCCCGACGAGGTGGTCCGCGGCCACCAGGGGCATCGCCACGTACGAGGTGAACCCGGGGTCCTCGGGCATCGCGAACGGCAGGCGGGCGTCGTGTTCCGGCCCGATCAGGACCGGCTCCCGGTCGGTCGCGGCCAGCATCGCCAGCGGCACGCTCTCCGGCGCGATCAGGCCATAGTGGAACCCGCCATCCTCCAGCACCGTCACCGTCTGCCAGCGCTTGGCGCGGGCGATCGGGCGGAAGAAGGTGGCCCGCCGGGCGTTGGTCAACTCGATGCTGTGCTGGAGGACCATCGCGATCTGGCGATCGATGCCCTCGGCGACCATGTCGATGCCCAGCTCGGAGGTGACCCGCGCTTTGACACGCCGCTGCAGGCGCGAGGTGTAGCGCCGTCGCTCTTCCGCCGACCGTTCGCTGAGTTCCAAATCGAACATCGCTATCCGTGTAGTCGTCGGACGGCCAGACGGGCGCCATCGGGCGCGGCAGGACCATCTTACCCCGGGGCCACGGCGGGGGGCGGCCCGCTACCTGGTACTGTGGTCCAGTCCCTGCCGGACCACGATCGCCGCCAGGGCCTCGTGGATGTGGCCGTTGGTGGCGATGACCTCGCCGCCGTAGGGGTCGAAGGGCGTCCCGTCGAACCGGCCGATGGTTCCCCCGGCCTCGGTCACGATCACCGACCCGCCCATGTCCCACGGTTGCAGGGGTCGCTCGTAGAAGCCGTCGAGCCGCCCGGCCGCCACCCAGCACAGGTCGAGCGCCGCCGAGCCGTCGCGGCGGACGCCCTGGGCCCGGAACAGCAGCTCCCGCCAGATCACCTCCGCCTCCTCCCGGAGCGCCGGGTCGTAGGAGAACCCGGTCGCCAGCAGGGCCCGGGTCAGGTCCGCCTCGGCCGAGACCCGGATCGGTGCGCCATTCAGGGTCGCACCCCCGCCGGCCTCGCCCACGAACAGCTCGTCCCGCATCGGGTCGTAGACCACACCGAGGACCGGCGTCCCCCCGTGCTCCAGGCCGAGCGAGACCGCGAAGTGGGGATAGCGGTGGGCGTAGTTAGTGGTGCCGTCGAGGGGGTCGATCACCCAGCCCCAGGGCGAGCCGGCCTGGCCCGGGTCGCCCCGGCTGCCCTCCTCGCCGATCAGGCGGTGGTCCGGGAAGGCGGTCCGGACGCGGGCCACGATCACGGCCTCGGCGGCCCGGTCGGCGTCCGTGACCAGGTCGATCTCGCCCTTGAACCGAATCTCCCGCGGCTGGTCCAACTTCCCCCGCAGGATCGCCCCCGCCTCGCGGGCGGCCAAGATCGCCACCTCCCGCGCCCCGTCCGGGACGGCCACGCGCTCGTGCTCGCCCCTGGTCATGGTCATCGTCATCGTCCCCTCCATCTCGCCATCATCCCCTGCCGTCTGCCGTCTGCCGTCTACGTCCAACCGGGCAGCGGCAGCCGGGGCGAGACCTCCGCCTCCCAGCCGACCTGCTCGCCCCGCCGCAGGGCGTAGAAGGCGGCCCCGGCGATCATCGCCGCGTTGTCGGTGCAGAGGGCGAGGTCCGGCACCCGGACGGGGAGGTCACCCGCATGACGCGCCACCGCCTCGCCGACCCGATCCCGCAGCGCCCGGTTGGCGGCGACGCCACCGGCCAGCAGGACCGTCTTGGCCCCTTCCCGGACGGCGGCCCGCGCCAGCTTGGTCGCCAGCACATCGACGATCGCCGCCTGGAACCCGGCCGCGAGGTCGGCGAGGGGGGCCTCCGGCGAGAGCACGACCGGCCGGTGGAGCGGGAACGGTCCGGAGTCGCCGGCGACGGGCGAATCGGGCGCCGGCAGGCGGAACGGCTCGATCAGGC
>JACCVE010000119.1 GCA_013698285.1 Chloroflexia bacterium
GCCCAATACAACTGGTCGGTGGTCGCGGCCCGGGTCCTGGACATCTACGCCGAGGCGGCCGAGCGCGCCCGCGTCGCCCCCTGGCGCACGGCGCAGACGTAAGGCGTAAGGAAAGGATGAGACGGGAGATGCAGGAGCTCACTGACCCCTGATCCCTGACCCCTCTCGTTCTCACGCCTCACGCCTTCCGTCTATCGTCTACGGTGGCAGGCGTGCCCCGTCCCGGCCATACTGGCGGGAGCGTCACGCGGGCCGTCACGGCCCCGCGCGGGAGGGACAGGCGGCGGTGATCTCTGAACGCATCGGCCACTGGGTCCGCGGCTATGTCCTGACCGTCGGTCACGCCCTGGCCCGGATCGGCCTCAGCGCGAACATGCTGACCGTCATCGGCCTCGCCCTCAACATCGGCGTCGCCGTGGTGATCGCCTCCGGCCAGCCCCGCTGGGGGGGTGCGCTGCTGCTACTGGCCAGCGTCTTCGACATGGCCGACGGGGCGGTCGCCCGGGCCACCAACACGATGAGCCGGTTCGGCGGCTTCCTCGATTCCACCCTGGACCGCTATTCGGAGGTGGTCGTCTACCTGGGGGTACTGATCTACCTGCTGAGCACGGGCGACGCCGAGGTCGGGGCGATCCTGGTCTTCATCGCCTCGGCCGGGGCCCTGCTCATCAGCTACGCCCGGGCCCGGGCCGAGGCCGCGGGCTACACCGCCTCAGTCGGCCTCGTCGCCCGGCCGGAGCGGATCATCCTGCTCGCCCTCTGTTTGATCCTGAACCAACCCCTCTGGGCCCTGTGGATCCTGGCCGTGACCACCCACATCACGGCCCTGACGCGGATCGTCCACGTCTGGCGCCTCTCGACCCGCGACCCGGCCCCCGCGCCCACCCCCGCCACCCCCTCGGAGCGCCCCTAGCCCATGGTCGATCCCCCATCGCCCGGCGCCGCGCCGGGCCAACCACCGCGCACCCCCGGACCTCACGATCTCTCAGCCAGTTCCGATAGGGCGGATGCCACCGGCGCCGCGGATGTGCCGGGTGGTCCCGTTATCCCGTCGGCTAAAGACGATCCGAACGATGTGATCCCGGCACGCGCGGCAGCGGACCGGACTCACGAGCCCGCGCCTGACCCGCGTGACGTGTCCGGATCACCCGGTCCGGTCTCCCTCTTTGGCGATCCGCCCGATGACCCGGTCGCCGGCGCGGCGGTCACCGACTACGAGGGCATCGGATCGGCCTCGCGCTCCTGCTTGGTGATCCTGCTCCTGGCGACGGCGATCGTCGTGCTGGTCTGCGTCAGCACCGTGATCCGCGCTGTCACCTGATACGCCCTGACTGACGATACCGGAGTAGGGATCGCGGCCATTCCTGACGGGATCGGCCCCGGACCGCCCCCGACGACGGTCGTCTTCTCCCCTTCGGCCGCCCTTTCCCTACGTCGCCTGCCCTACACTACCCGCGACGTGTGCCCGGGGAACTGGCCCGGGTTCCGCACCGTCGCCGCCAGTGTGGGAGGTCCGCCGATGCACCCGTCCGAAGACGCCAGCGCGGGCACCCTGCGCGTCGCCGCCGTCCAGATGAACTCCGGGACCGACGTCACCGAGAACGTCGAGACCGCCCTGGCCCTGATCGACCGGGCCGCCGCGGGCGGGGCGCGGCTAGTCGCCCTGCCCGAGGTCTGGACCTATCTCGGCCCGGACGAGGGCGCCCTGGCCGCCGCCGAGCCGATCCCGGGGCCAACCACGGACCTGCTAGCCGAGCGGGCCCGCCGCCACGGCATCTGGCTCCACTCCGGCAGCATCGCCGAGCGAGTCGCCGGCGAGCCGCTGGTCCGCAACACCACGGTGGTGCTGGACCCGCGCGGGGAGATCGTGGCTCGCTACAGCAAGATCCACCTCTTTGACGTGGTCCTGGACGGCGTGGCGACCTACCAAGAATCGGAGACGGTGAGCCCGGGCGACGAGGTGGTGACCCTCGACATCGACGGCTTCCCGGTCGGCCTGGCGATCTGCTACGACCTGCGCTTCCCAGAGCTGTTCCGCATCCTGGCCCTGCGCGGGGCCGAGGCGATCATCCTGCCGGCCGCCTTCACGATGACCACCGGCAAGGATCACTGGGAAACCCTGCTCCGGGCCAGGGCGATCGAGAACGGCTTCTACATGGTGGCGCCCGCCCAGTTCGGGATGCACCCCCCGGACAAATGGTGCTACGGCCGCTCCCTGGTGGTCGACCCATGGGGCACCGTCCTGGCGACCGCCCCGGACGGCGAGGGCATCATCGTCGCCGACCTAGACCGCGCCCGCGTCGCCGCCGTCCGCCGCCAGATCCCATCTCTGGCCAACCGCCGCCCGGTCGCCTACCGCTGGCCGGAGGCGGCGCTGGCGGGCATGTCGTAAGCAACGTGCGAAGCAACAGTCGTCACGATGCGATCACGACACTCCGAGCGTCGCGGATCACATTGACCTCGACAGTGACGTCGAAGAGCGATTCGAGAAGACTGATTGAGCGGGCCCGGGTCAGACCGAAGCTGCCGTGCATTTGGACGATCCCGACAACGCTCTGCGTGGTGATAAGGTCTACTCGAAACCGTCATCTCGTGATGATGAGGGTCAGTTTTGGTTGTGGACGGTGCTGATAGCTTGGGCTACGTTCCCCATCACCCACATTGGCCGGCACGCCGAAGTGGCCCAGCGCCGGTATTGACGGGGCCAAAAGGGCCGTGGTACGCTTCGTTCACGGTCGGAGCGGAAACGATTCCCGGCCAGCCAGCCGCCGTTAGTCCGCCAAGGGTTAAGGAGGTGATGCCAATGGATAGTCACAGTACGGGCATCACGACTGAGGTCGTGTGCGCGTAGCACACCCTCGGGTGTGATGTCCTAGTCGGAGGGCTGGTCCTGCGGGACCGGCCCTTCGGCGTTTTCGGACCCAAACCCGCCCGCGTCCCGGGCGTGACCGACGACCGACCCCACTGTCCCCTGCCCCCTCTCAACCGCGGTTTGCCGACTCCCGGTCTTCCGACGACCGTCTTCCGACTTCCGACTCTCGTCCAGGAGCCCCGGACCCGTGCGACTCGGCCTCTTCGACATCTTCCAGGTCGATCCGCTCGACCCCGCCACCGATGCCGAGGTCTACCGGCGCCACCTCGACCACCTCGCCCTCGCCGACGAGCTGGGCTACGCGGTCGCCTTCACCGCCGAGCGCCACTTCCTGCCCACCTATCGCTGTCCGGCCCCCTTCGCCTGGCTCGGCGCCGCCTCGCAGCGCACGAGCCGCATCCGCCTCGGCACCCTGGCCCACACCCTCCCCATCCACGCTCCCGCCGCGCTAGCGGAGGAGATCGCCGTCCTCGACCACTTGACCGGGGGCCGGATCGAGGTCGGCCTCGGCCTCGGCCACCGGGCGGAGGAACTGGTCGCCCTCGGCCTCGACCCCCGCTTCCGCGCCCATGTGTACCAGGAACGCCTCGCCGTGCTGAAGGCGCTCTGGGCGGGCGGGCAGGTCTCGCTGGAGACGCCGCTGACGACGGTCCGCGACCTGGCGATCCACCCCCTGCCGGTGCAGCGCCCTTACCCTCCCCTCTGGTACCCCGGCATCGATCCGGGCGCGGCCGCCTGGGCGGCGGGGGAAGGCATGAGCCTGGCGATCGGCTTCGCCCCCACCGCCGCCCTTCAGTCCGCCACCCGTGCCTTCGCCGACGCCCGCCGCCGCCGGGACCTCGACCGAGCATCGAGCGACGCGACGAGAGGCGACACGGACCCCGCCGAGGCCGCCGACCACCCGGCCCGGATCGCCCTGATGCGCCACGTCTACGTCGCCGAGGACGACGACCGGGCCCGGGCCGAGATGACCGACGACCTGCGCCGCCTGCACGAACACCTGAACCCCGGGAACGGCACCGGGGAGGGCGGCAGGGCCGACCGGGAGCGGGAGGCGGCCGACGCCATCGCCGAGATGGGCCGGGACGAGACCGTGATCGCCGGCGGCCCGGAGACGGTCGCCGCCAAGTTGGAGACGGCTCGCCGGGCCCTCGACCTGGACGTGTTCCTGGCCAATCCCTACCTCGCGGGGATCGACGACGAGCGGGTGCGGCGGACGTTGTCGCTGCTGGCGGAGGTCCTGCCGGATGGGGTGACCGCACCGGGCAGGGAGGAGGTGGCCGTCGGTTGACCGGCCGAGCGTGGCCGGGAGCAAAGGTGTCCCAGATGAGGTGGTGAGTGCATAGGGTCGCATGGACGGGTATGACCCGACGCCCATCCCTTGTCACGGCACCAAACCCGGTAGGGGCGCCGCTCGCCGCGCCCCATAGGCAGCAACTTTCGCGGGATAGGCACGATCGACCCGGGCCGTGCGTGGGCGATCCGGCAGGAGATCGAGGGGCTGCCCGGCCTGGAAGACCGGTCGCCCGCCGTCACCAGCCGTCCACCGGAGACCAGCATGGCCCCCAACAGGGGCGAACTGCCTCCGGGATCCGCTACGTTGCTGCCTTTGGGGCGCAGCTTGCCGCTCCCTCCTCGGGGACGGACGGACCATGACGTCACGCGCGTGCGGTGAAAGGGCGCGGCAAGCGGCGTCCCTACCGATCGTTGTATCCCGGGGACCGGGGTCATCCACAGGGCCGTCATCGGTCGCCCGAGACCACCGCCTGGACACCGCCACAATGCTCCCCCGGACGCACGACGACCCCCGCCGGACATGCCCGGCGGGGGTCACCTGTCGCTCGTCATCACCAGCGCCCGCGACCGACCGGCGCACACCCTCGCGGGCGGACACCAGACGGCCACCGCACGCGACGCCTACCAGCGCTTCCGCCAGGGCATCGTGTACTTGGTCTGGGTAAACTTCTTCTCTTCCGACACCGTCAGGGCGTGACGCCCCTTCAGGCGCCGCCGGGCCAGCACGGCGCGACCATTCTTGGTCGCCATCCGGGCCATGAACCCGTGCTCCCGCTTCCGCGGGATCCGGTGCGGCTGATACGTCCGCTTGACCATCGTCACTCACCTCAAGACCGGAGTCCGCCGCGGGCCCATCGTCCGCCCACGCCGCCATTCCCGCGTCACCCATCACCTTGGGGAAACCCGCACGGTACGCCGCTCCTGGCCACCGTCTCGGCAACGCCAGAGTATAGGTGCCGAAGCAGAGGAGCGTCAAACGCCACGGGGGGAGCGCGACGGTTGAAAGGCACAGTCCTCCGCGGATCCACGGTCCGTCGCGGTGTCGGGCCGGGTGCGCACTCGCCGGTCGCCGGTGACCTGGGGTGCGGGCGGTCGCGTCGGACCGGGCGCAGAACATCGTGGGGAAACGGCGGTACCATCATGAGACGCGCATGAGGCACGAGATAGACCCGAGTGGCGCCCAAATCACCCCACGCCCGCGGGCTGGTCGCACCGAATCCGCTCACGGAGCATTCCACATGGGCCCGCTCCGACGCCATGGCGATATCCGATGCACGGTGACGCACCGGAGAGGGACTCGGCCAGGCGTAAACATGGGGTCGGCTCAGGTGTGACAGGGACGCCGAGATGAGCGGTTCTCGGTACCCCAGGTCCGTTGCCCATTTCGTCGTGACGCATCATCAATTCACTTGGAGCACGGGCCGAGCAACCTTCTGATCACCTGCGCTCGAGTGCGACCGATCTCTGGCAGACACGTGGCCGGGCATGGGTTGGATCACGTATCGGGGCGGCGAGGCCGTCGGATTGCGAAGCTCGCTCGGTGATCGCTCACAGAGCAGCTTCGCTGGGGAACTGAGACAGCGCCGAAACCTATCAGAAGGTGAAGGTGTGCTGATGAGTACGTGGGGGTGACGACGTGGGACATGATTGGTTCAATCCCTCGTTCGGCGGGAGAAGTCACTGATGAATCCATCAGTACCCGCGCCCGAGGTTCAACCGCCTCCCCGCACGCCCCATCCGATCGAGATCGAGCGGCCGACCGGGGAGCCAGCCGCCGCGTGGTGGCGCGGTGCCGTGATCGCCGGCGTCGCACTGGCGTTGGCGATCGGCACCCTCGTCGTGCTCTGGCTCCTGGCCCGGCCGCTGACCCTGCTCCTGATCGCGATCATCATCGCTCAGGCGCTGGCGCCGATCGTCGCCCGGTTGGAGCGATGGGTGTCGCGGGGCATCGCCATCGTGCTCGTCTACCTCGCCCTGGTGCTGGCGGTCGGGGGACTTGGTTGGCTGGTGGTGCCGCCACTCGTTGCTCAGGGGCAATCCCTGGTGATCAACGCGCCCGGGCTTATCGTCCGGTCCCGTGAATGGCTCGATGGCATCGACCCGGAGAGCGCCAATCGCGTCACGGCGGCCGTGCAGTCCGGTATCAACCGGTTCGCCGACGTGCTGCTGTCCCTGCCATTCACGCTCTTCTCGTCAGTCATCGACATGATCTTGGTCGTCTTCATGTCCGTGTATTGGCTGATCGCCACACCCGCGTTGAGCCGATTCGTGCTCTCGCTCTTCCCGGCGGAACACCGGCAGCGCACCAACGCCGTGCTGGACGCCATGGGGCAAACGATGGGCGGGTATGTCCGGGCGACCGCGATCAATGGACTCATCATCGCGGTGATGACGTACGCGGGGCTGTTCGTGATTGGCGTGGAGTACCTGCTGATCCTCGCCGTGATCGCCGGCCTCGGCGAGTTCCTCCCGGTGGTCGGGCCGATCCTTGCCGCGATCCCGGCGATCGCGATCGCCCTGCTCGACTCCCCCCAACAGGCCATCGTGGTCACGGTCTTCTTCATCGCGCTCCAGCAATTGGAGAGCAATCTGCTGGTCCCCTTCATCATGCGTCAACAGGCCGACGTGCCGCCGCTGCTGTCCCTGTTCGCGCTGATCTCGGGATCGGCGCTCGGCGGTGTCCTTGGCACGCTCATCGCGATTCCCCTGGCCGGGGCACTGCGGATCTTGGTCCTCCGGGTTCTCGCCCCGGCGGGACGGGAATGGTCCGGCGCGGACGGCCAGCAGGTACCGGGTGGCATGAGACCGCGGCGGGTGAGGGGTGAGGGGGGACACGACAGCGTTGATCGCTGATCGATCGTCACCGGGGATGGTGACTCAGCGGCCTCTCCATCCGTAAGGCGTCCGGCGGGCCATCACCTCGTTCCTCGCGATCCCATCAATCGCCCGACTCTTCGGCCGTTCGGCCCCGGGCACGGCCAGACGCACCGATGGGCACGGGATGCGGTTGCAGGTAGATGTTCTTGACGCCCGGCGCGGCCTCCCGGATACGGTTTGCCACGCGGCGGAGGAGCACCTCGATCTCGTCCGTAGCCAGTCCATTCTCGATGTTGAGCTCGCCGGTCACGAGGATGCTGTCCAGCCCCAGTTGCATGGTCAGCAGATCAACCACCGATACCACCTCCGGGAACTCGGCGATGGCGGCCCGGATCGCGTCCCGCGTGCGCCGCGACGCCGACGATCCGAGGAGGAGGTCCCGCGTCTCCCGGCCAAGCATGATGGCGACGGCGATCAGCACGATGCCGATCAGGATCGAGGCGATGCCGTCGAAGACGGGATTGCCGGTGATCTGCAGCAGGGCGAGGCCGATGGCCGCCAGCAGCACACCCGTCGTCGCGGCGACGTCCTCATAGAGCGCGGTCTTGAGGGTGACGTCGGTGGTCTCGCGCAGGAAGTCGCGCACTCCCACCCCCAACGCGTCGGCCTGCTGGCGGGCCGTCCGGAGCGCGAGGACCAGCACCGCGCAATCGAAGACGAAGGCGAGCCCCAGCACGAGATAACTCGGCCAGAAGGCGCCGTGGTGCTCGCCGCCCTCCAGGAGCTTCTGGATGCCCTGATAGACCGAGAAGAACGCGCCGGCGACGAAGATGAACACGGCGGCGAGAAACGCCCAGAAGAAGCGTTCCTTGCCGTACCCATATGGGTGATCCTCGGTCGCCGGGTTATCGCTCAGGCTGATGCTGACCAGCAGAAAGCCCTGGTTCACCGTATCGGCGGCCGAGTGGGCAGCTTCGGCGAGCATGGCGGCGCTGCCGGTCAGCAGCCCGACGGCGAGCTTGCCGATCGTGATCGCCCCGTTTGCCCCGAGGGCCGCCAGGACGACCTGCTTGCTCCCTTTCGCCACGTTTCCCCCTCGTCGCGTACTCGGCGCCAGACGTGCCCAACGGCGGCGCGACCGGGCGACCAGCGACATGGCGACGCTGACCTCGCTGGGGATCGCTCGCCTGGCGGGGCATGGCAAGGGT
>JACCVE010000145.1 GCA_013698285.1 Chloroflexia bacterium
GGGTATGTCCTCGAACTCTATGACCGGTACCAGGCCGACCCGGACGGGGTCGACGCCGAGACCGGGGCCTACTTCGCCGCCCTCGACCCAGCGGCGATCCTGGCCCTCGCCGGGCCCTCGCCCACGCCGGCTGACCAGGACAAGGTGCCGGCCGTCGCGAGTACGGCATCGCCGGCCGATGTCCAGCAGATCGCGGGCGTGGTCAACCTCACGATCGCCATCCGGGAGTATGGTCACCTGGCGGTCCGCCTGGACCCACTCGGCAGCGAGCCGCCCGGTGCGCCGGAACTGTTGCCGGAGGCCCATGGCCTGACCGAATCGATCCTGGCGACGCTGCCGGCCACCCTCATCGAGACGCCGCTGGCCAACGGCGCCACCAACGCCGCCGAGGCGATCAGTCGCCTGCGCCGGGTCTACACCGGCACCATCGGCTACGACTTCGACCACATCCAGGTGCCCGCCGAGCGGACCTGGCTGCGCGACGCGGTCGAGAGTCAACCCGCCACCCTCTCGATGGCCGATGATGCCAAGGTCGCCCTGCTGCACCGGCTGACGGCCGTCGAGACCTTCGAGCGGTTCCTGCACCAGACCTACCTCGGCCAGAAGCGGTTCTCCCTCGAAGGCAACGACATCCTCGTCCCGATGCTCGACGACGTGATCAGCCGCTCGGCGGCCGCCGGAACGCGGGAGGTCGTGATGGGCATGGCCCACCGGGGCCGCCTCAATGTCCTGACCCACGTCCTGGGCAAGCCCTACGAGGCCATCTTGGCCGCCTTCGAGGGGCGGCGCAGCCGGGGCGAGACGGCCCCGAGCGATGTCTCCGACGACCGTACCGGCGACGTGAAGTACCACCAGGGGGCCAAGCGGACGCGAGATCCCCGGACGGGCGGCGTCGTCGAGATCCCCCTGGTGCTGGCCCCGAACCCGAGCCACCTCGAATTCGTCAACCCGGTCGTGGTCGGGATGGCCCGGGCCAGCCAGGACGCCCGAGACACCGCCGGGTCGCCCGGCCGGGACGCCAAGGGCAGCCTGGCGATCCTGCTCCACGGCGACGCTGCCTTCCCCGGCCAAGGCATCGTCGCCGAGACGCTCAACCTCTCCGGCCTCGCTGGCTACAGCGTCGGCGGCACGATCCACATCATCGTCAACAACCAGATCGGCTACACGACCGACACCCACGATTCCCGCTCGACCCTGTACGCCAGCGACCTGGCCAAGGGGTTCGAGATCCCGATCCTACACGTCAACGCCGACGACCCGGAGGCGTGCCTGGCGGCGACCCGCCTCGCGGTCGCCTACCGGGAGGCCTTCCACAAGGACTTCCTGATCGACCTGGTCGGCTACCGCCGCTGGGGCCACAACGAGGGCGACGAACCCGCCTTCACCCAGCCCCGGATGTACGCGATCATCACCAAGCACCCGACGGTCCGCGCCCAGTGGGCCGAGCGCCTGGTCGCGCGGGGCCTGATCGCCGGGGGCGATGCCAAGGCGATCGAGCGGGACGCCCTGGCCGCCCTGGCCGAGAAGCGCCGCTCGGTGACCGAGGGAGACCTGCCCGCCGACGAGGCCCCGCCCGCCAAGGGAGACAGGCAGGAGGTCGAGACGGCCATCGATGCCGACCGCCTGGCCCGCTACCACGCGGCGATCCACGCCTTGCCCGACACGTTCGCGGCCCATCCCAAGCTGGCCCGGCAATGGGGCCGCCGCCGGAACATCCTCGATACCGAGGGCGGCACGATCGACTGGGCCCACGCCGAGTCGCTGGCCTTCGCGGCAATCCTGGCCGACGGCACCCCGATCCGGCTCTCCGGCCAGGATGCCGAGCGAGGCACCTTCAGCCAGCGCCACATGGTCCTACACGACGCCAAGACCGGCGAGCGCCATGTTCCATTGCAACGGCTCCCCGACGGCCAGGCCTCGTTCGGGGTCTATAACAGCCCCCTTTCGGAGGCCGCCGCGGTCGGTTTCGAATATGGCTACAGCGTCCACTCGCCGGGCACCCTCGTCCTCTGGGAAGCCCAGTTCGGTGACTTCTCCAACGGAGCCCAGGTCCTGATCGACCAGTTCCTGGTCTCGGCCCGGGCCAAGTGGCGGCAATACCCGTCGCTGGTGCTCCTCCTGCCTCACGGCTACGAGGGACAGGGGCCGGAGCACTCCAGCGCCCGGTTGGAGCGATTCCTCCAACTCGCCGCCGGAGACAACATCCGGGTGGCGAACGTCACGAGTGCCGCTCAGTACTTCCACCTGCTACGGCGCCAGGCGGCGCGGCTGGCCAGTGACCCCCGCCCCCTGATCATCATGACGCCGAAGAGCCTGCTGCGGCACCCGCTCGCCGCGTCCGCCCCGGCGGCCTTCCTCGACGGCACCTTCCGGCCGGTCCTGGACGACCCTGGCACGGCTGACCGGCTCGATGAGGTCCGCCGCCTGGTCCTCTGCTCCGGCAAGGTCGCGATCGACCTGGAGGAGAGCCCGGACCGGGACACGGCCGGAGTCGCGGTGGCCAGGGTCGAGCAGCTCGCCCCCTTCCAGAACACCGCCCTCGGCGCCGTGGTCGAGCGCTACCCGAACCTGGCTGAGATCGTCTGGCTGCAAGAAGAGCCGCGCAACATGGGCGCCTGGTCGTTCATGGAGCCACGCCTGCGCGGCTTGGTCGAGGACCGGCTGCCGGTCCGCTACGCCGGTCGGCCGGAACGGGCGAGCCCGGCCGAGGGGTCCGCCGACCAGCACGCCGAGGAGCAAGCCCGGATCGTCCGCGGGGCGTTCGCCGCCATCGTGGCCTCCGGCCCGGCGGCGGTCCCCGGCCAGGATGGCCGCCCGGCGACCAACGGGGCCGCGTCCGGCGTCGA
>JACCVE010000165.1 GCA_013698285.1 Chloroflexia bacterium
GGGTGCGCATCGCTCAGCCGGCCCGTTCGTTCCAGGGCCTGTCGCCAATCCAGGGCGGGTGCCAGCTCGGCCACGGCCTCCTGACGGGCAGCGACCTCGACGGGGCTGGCCGGTTCGAGCAGCCAGCGGCGCAGGGCATCCCGCCCCATCGGCGTGGTCGTGGTCGAGAGCAGGTGGACCAGCGATGCCGGGCCGAAGACGTTGAGATCGTGACTGAAGGAGTGCTCGGGCGGCGGGGTCCAGGGGTCACGCAGCGGCAGGTCCGCCCAATCGCGCCGGACGCGGGCGATGGCTTCCCGGTTGACCGTGCCGACCAGTGCGGCGATCTGCCGTTGGCGCCCGACCCGGCCATGCTCCCGGACGAACCAGGCAAAAGCGACCAGCCCGGCCACACCGGCGACGGTCGCGGTGGTGATGTCCTCCCACAGGCCCCAGCCGAGGAATCCCGCCCCGGCGATGAACGCCACCAGGCGCAGGTTCGCCAATCGGTTCCAGCGGCGATTCAAGATCGTGTAGCGGGCCACCGCGTCCGCCACCCGTTCGCCATAGACATCCACGGGGGCGGTGGTGAACGACGCCGAAGGGGATCGCGGGATAGCCACGCTCACGCTTGCCCCGGACAGATGACGAGGTAGCGGTGACGGCTGTCGAGCACACGGGGCGCGTCAGGGGGAGGTCCGCCAGATTCGACGGCGGCGAGCGTGGCGGGATCGGTCACCAGGGGTCTCCGGGACAGGGACGAGACGGGATCGGTCTAGTCATGCTCACGCGGTCGGGTACTGATGCCACCCGGCCGATCAAAACTGCCCAGGCGGGGCGGCCGGACCCCATGATACGGGACCGACCGGCCCAGCATCCCGTCGACCGGTGACGCCGCGCCCGGGTACCGGCCGCTGCCGCGCCCGTTGCCGCCCGGTGATGGCCCGGTGGCCGTCTACCCCCCGTACCGCTGACGCTGGATCTGTCGCATGAGGGCCAGCGCCTCCGGCGCCGGGGCCTGTCCCAACACGATCACTGACCGCGCCGGATTCGGCGGGCGGGTCTCGTCTCGCGATGATGCCGGCTGGCCGAGGGGGGGCAGACCGGCATTCAGTCGGCCCCGGTCTTGGTTCGAGAGAGCGAGCCACGGCTGCCGGGGCACCACGTGGACCGCCGGTCCGGCCGGAGCGGGGTCCGGCGCCGGTTCGAGCTGCGCGATCATCGCCGCACTGGTCGGGACTGGTGTCACGCGAGATTCCCCCGGCAAGGATGCCGAGGCCCAGACCGCGAGCGCGAGCACCAGGACGGGCACGATCGTGGCGATGCCACGGGACCACGACACGGGCCAGCGCGACGACTTGGTCACGGCGATGCGCTCGGTCCGGGCACGGACCATCGCCCGTCCGGCCGGATCATCCCGGAGCGGCGTCCGGCTCCGGATCAACTGGACGACATCGCTCTCCAAGCGGTTGACCTCCTCGTCGTGTCCTCGTTCGTGTCCCAGATACCCCCGCGGTGGCGTACCGGTGACCGGGAGGGTGCGCTTCCGATGACTACGTTCAGAGGACATGATCTTCTCCCGTCAGAGCGCGATAGTGCTCGCGAAAATCGACTTCCGCGCGGTGAATCCGCTTGCGGGCCGCTTCGTGGGAGATATCGAGGATGCGTGCCACCTCGACGCCGGTGAATCCGCCCAGCGCGTGGAGCAGGAGCGCCTCGCGCGGTGCCGGGGCGAGGCGGTCCAGCGCCCGCTGGATATCGTCGCGGCAGGCGACATTCGCGCTCTGGTCGGCCCGGCTCAGGGCCGCGTCGGTCTCACCCGGCCGGTCGAAGAGCCAGTCGAGCGAGACCACGGTCCGCAGGCGCCGCCGCCGCAGTTCGGCCCGGAACTGGTTCCGGGCGATCTGGAAGACCCAGCCGGGGAAGGAGACGTCGTCACGGAGCTGGTCCATGTGCCGGAAGGCGGCCACGAACGTTTCCTGGGCGAGGTCGGCGGCGAGGTCGGGGTCGCCCGTCTGTCGCGTCAGGTAGCGGAGCACCGACGGATAGTGATGCTCGGTGAGAGTCGCGAAGCGCGCGACATCGCACGCCGACGCCGCTTTGGCAGGCTCCGTCTCCGCGGATTCCCGCCCCGGGGCGATCCAGATCTGCGCCATCGCGCGACTCCTGGGCAAACGGAGAGTGGCGGCCGGTGTCCCGGGGCGCGAGCGAACAGCGTCACCTACGAGTATAGATGCGCCGGCATCGCGGAATGGGACATCGTGGTCGGCGTCGGACCCAGGTCGTCGGGATTCAACGATCTGACCCGATCGCGGTGTCCCATTCCGCATCCCCTCGACATCTGTAGAGAGTGCAGGGGGTCGCGGTGGGCGATCCCGGAGCCGCTCACGGGGGAGATCGACGATGGAGACACCAAGCACCGGCAGACCACAATTCCGATGTGAGGTCGGGCGACGATTCGGGATCGTCACGCTGGTCATCGCCATGGTGGCCATGGGGAGTGCGGGCTGGACGCGAGTCGCCGCCCAGGATGACGTGGCCCCCCTGAGTGCGTCGGCACTCGCCCAGTTGACACCCGGCTCCGAACCGAGCCTGACCGTCACCGGCTATGGCGAGGCGACCGCCCCGGCCGATTCCGCGCTCATCCAATTGCTGATCGGCAGGGTCCAACCCGAGTTCGGCATGAGCGTCTATGAAAGTTCGGGCGGTTCAGTCGTCGTCGGCGCGGACTCGGCCCAAGGAGAGGTGATCGAGGGCACACCCGGAGCCGGCGCCCCGGAGCCGGGCATCTCGCCGATGCCGATCGGCCCGGGCATGCCGGAGCCCATCGACGAGACCGCGCTCGAACCGATCCTCACGGCCCTCACCGATGCCGGTATTCCGAGTGATGCCGTCGAGGTGGTCATCAGTCCGATCGCGTCCGATCCCTACGCGGGCCCGTACGGCGGCGCGGCGCGGCTCGAGTTCACCGTGGAAAATCCAGTCCTGGCCGAGTTGACGGACCTGATGACCACGGTCAGCCAAACGGCGTTGGACAGTGGCCTCTCCCTCATCCAGGCCGGTACCGCGTACGAAGTCGAAGACTGCCAGGCCCTCGAAGACGAGGCCCAGATCGCCGCCATCGAGGACGCTCGCCAGCGCGCGGAACGCCTCGCCGGGCAACTCGGGGTGACGACCGGAGCGACGCTCCTCGCGAGCGATTTCGGATTCTTCGGTGACCCGAGCCTGGGCGGCTGTGGTTTCCCTGATGGGGCGGGGAGCTACGCGAGCTACGGTGGTCCCGGCAGTCTCTCGCTGACGATCCCCGACTTCGACCCCTCCCGGCCCGCCGAGGTCACCGTCATCAAGCAGATCTATCTCGGCCTCGCGATCACGTAGCGCATTCGAGCCGGCGATGGTGACGGGGTGAGAGCCGCGAAGATGCGGCTCCCGCCCCGTTGTGGGATGGGCGACTCGCCCGCGATCTCGATGATCTCTATGGCACACTTTGCGCGGAACGCCGCCCGCGCATCCGTCAGCGGCTCCCGGGGGATCGCATGGGACACGGACAACGGCCGGCGGCGGGGGAGGTCGTCCTCAGGACGGTCGGGCTGACCAAACGGTTCGGCAAGATCCTCGCCGTCGATGGCCTCGACATGGACA
>JACCVE010000208.1 GCA_013698285.1 Chloroflexia bacterium
GTTTGGACTCCGAACATCCCCGGCACCATGCCGGTCACGGAGGTCGAGCGATTCGGCCACGAGGTGGCCCTCGGCCGGGCCGGGCAGCCGGAGGAACGTGCCCCGGCCCACGTCTATTTGGCGTCGAGCGACAGCAGCTTCGTGACCGGGATCATCTTGGAAGTCACCGGCGGAAAGCTGTCCAGCGGCTGACCGCTCCCCGGGACACCACCTGGACACCCCGACGAAGCACGAGGAGAACATGGTCGACACCACCACCGCCCGGGTCCCTCGTTCCCCATACGCGACCTTCGACCTGGACGGCCTCCTGGCATCCGACCACGTCTCCGCCGCGACCCGCCGGGCGCTGGCGGAGCGACGGGCCATCACCGCCCCCCCGGTCCCCCGGGTCCTGTCCGTTCCCCAGATGAGGGTCTTGCGAGCGGTGGCGATCCGGCTCGTGCCGCAGGATGACCAGGAGGACCCGGTCGACCTGGCGGACCGGATCGACGCCCGCCTAGCGGCCAGGGAGGGCGACGGCTGGCGCTACGGGGCGTTGCCACCGGATGCCGAGGCGATCGGGACCGCGATGGTGAACCTCGACCAGTCGGGGTGGGAACGGTTCTCCGCCGGCTTCGCCGACCTCCCGCCGGAGCGACAGGACGAGATCTTGGCGGCGATGCAGAGAGGTGAAATGGAGGGCCAGGGATGGGAGGGGCTCTCCCCGGCGCTGATCTTCGAGGAACTCCTGGTCGAAATGGTGGAGACCTTCTACGCCGGCTCGCGTGGCCAGCGCGACATCGGCTACGCGGGCATGGCCGACCTGCCCGGTTGGGACCACATCGGCCTGGATGAACGGGATCTCCGGGAACCCATCCGCGTCCAGATCGACAACCGGCAGGACCGGACCGGGCAGCTTACCGGTGAGTGATCGTGCCATGTCGAGCGACGCGCGGGTGATCGCCTCCCGGTATGGTCTGGGCGAAACCCGGGCCTTCGGGCACGATGACGTCGTCGATGCCCTGGTGATAGGGACGGGACCCGGCGGAGCCCCACTCGCGGCCCGGCTGGCGGCGGCCGGCCTGAGCGTGGTGATGCTGGAGGCAGGCCGCGCGTGGGACCCGGGGACCGAGTTTGCCACCGACGAGGCGGCGCAGCACGGCCTCTTCTGGAACGATGAACGGATATCGGCCGGCACGAACCCGATCGCCTTCGGCCGCAACAACTCCGGCTATGGCGTCGGCGGCGGTTCGCTCCACTACACCGCCTACGTGCCCAGGCCCCAGCCCGACGACTTCCGCCTCCGGTCCGGCACCGGCGAGGGTGTCGATTGGCCGATCGCCCACGACGAGCTCCTGCCGTACTTCGACGAGGTCGAGCGGACCATCGGCGTCAGCGGGCCCTCGCCCTACCCGTGGGGTCCTCCCCGGCCGGACTATCCCCTACCCCCGCTGCCACGCAACGGCGCCGCCCAGCTCATGGCCCGGGGGTGCGACGAACTGGACATCCGCACGGCATCGGCTCCGAACGCCGCGCTCTCGGTGCCCTACGACCGGCCCGGGATCGGGCCGGGCCGGGCCTGTACGAACCGGGGCTTCTGCCAGGCCGGGTGCAGCACCGGGGCGAAGGGATCGATGGACGTCACCTACATCCCGCTCGCGTTACGGGCCGGTGCCGAGCTGCGTCCCGGGTCTCACGCCACGTTATTTGAAGTCGATGGCCGGGGCCACATCAGCGGGGTCGTCTACAGCCGGGATGGCCGCGAGCTGCGGCAGCGGGCCCACCACGTCTTCCTCTGCGCCGGAGCGATCGAGACACCCCGCCTGATGTTGCTCAATCGCCTGGGGAACCGGAACGATCAGGTCGGCCGCCACTTCATGGCCCACGTCGGCCTCCAGCTGTGGGGGACGTTCGACGAGGATGTCCGCCCGTACAAGGGCATCCCCGGCGGGTTGATCTCCGAGGATACTCATCGCCCGGCCGGGGCCAATTTCGCCGGTGGGTATCTGGTCCAGAGCATCGGCATCATGCCCGTCACCTACGCGGGCCAGTTGGCCAGGGGCCGTGGGCTGTGGGGACCAGCGTTGCGGGAGCACATGCGTCGCTACGTCAACGCGGCCGGGATCAATGTCCTGGGCGAATGCCTTCCGTCACCGGATAATCGGGTGGAACTGTCTGGAGAAACCGACGTCCGGAGACTACCCAAGCCGGTGATCAGCTTTGACGCCGGGCCGAACGAGCGCGCCCTCGCGGCGCATGCCGAACGGACGTTGCGGGCGATCTGGGACGCCGCCGGGGCCCGCGATGTCTGGTCGTTCCCCCGCTTCGCCCACACCGCCGGCACCTGCCGGATGGGCACCGACCGGGATACCTCGGTGGTCGATGCCGACGGCCGCAGCCACGAGGTGCCGAACCTGACCATCTCCGACAATTCCACGTTTCCGAGCGTCCTGGCCGCGAACCCCTCGCTGACGATCATGGCCCTCTCGCTGCGGACCGCGGATCGTCACCTCGCACGTCGCTAGGCGCGGTATGCATCCGTTGAGGGGGGAGACGGCGTAGATATCGCTGACACCCCCCGTATCGATCGTCTATCCCGGGGCCCGCTCCTCGCGGTGGCTCGCTGGCTTGGAGTTTGCCGTGCCATCACGCCGACGTAACCTACTCGCCCCGGTCTCCGCACTGGCGTGCCGCCTGGCACTCGGGCTGGTTGTCCTCCTGGTCTCCTCCGGCCTGGCACCCGTCGCGGCCGGGGCCGCGCCCCCCGCGTCCAACCCCTGGTCCGCGTTCGACGCATCGTTCGACACGGTGGCCCCCCGGAACGGGTTCCTGGCCGCGGAACTGGTCGATGGGGCCTGTCGTCCAGTCCACGGCCTGCACGCTGAACGGACCCTGGCCGTCGCCTCCGTCGTCAAGCTGTGGGTTCTCGCCGAACTGGTCCACCAGGTCGACACCGGCGAGGCTGATTGGGACGAGACCTATGCTATCCGGGAGGAACACAAGAGCCTGCCCTCTGGCTCGATGATCGCCTATCCCGACGGCGCCGAGTTCCCCCTGTCGCTGTATGCCGAGCAGATGATCCGAGAGAGCGACAACACCGCCACCGATCACCTGATCCACCGGCTGGGCCGCGAGCGGATCGAGGACGATCTCTCCCTGTTCGGTCACGCCTCCCCCCACCTGAACCGGCCTTTCCTGACGACCCGGGAATTGTTCACGTTCAAGATCGGGATGTCCGAGCGGCAGGTGGCGAGCTACTTGGCGGCATCGGAGGATGACCGGCGGACCATGCTGGCCGAGGTCGTCGGCCCCTTTCCCCTGCTCGAGACCGGTTGGGGGACGTGGAACAGTCCCGAGCTGATCGAGACGGTGGAGTGGTTCGCGTCCCCCGACGATGTCTGCCGCGTCCTCGCCTATCTCTACGAACGCTCGTCTGAATCCGGGATGCGCCCCTTGTGGGGCATCCTGATGCAGAACCGGGGTGGGGCGATCGACCCGGCCCGGTGGCCCGAGGCCGGGTTCAAGGGCGGGTTCGAGGCGGGCGTCTACAACATGACCTGGCTCCTGCGGCGCGGCGACGACCGGATCTTCGTCCTGACCGCCGGGTTCAATGATCCTGCCCGGTTCGTCGACCAGGGCTGGAGCGGCGTCCTCGCCCTCCAGGCCGTCGACCTCCTGGCCCAGGCCAAATGACCGATCTCGGCGATCCGCCGCACCGGTGATCGAGGTCGTCGCCGGAGATATCACCACCTTTCGGGTGGACGCGGTCGTCAATGCCGCCAACCCGTCGCTGCTGGGCGGGGGCGGGGTCGACGGGGCGATCCACCGGGCGGCCGGTCCCGGCCTGCTGGCCGAGTGCCGGACGCTGGGTGGGTGTGCCCCGGGTGAGGCCAAGGTCACGCATGCCTACGGGTTGCCGGCCCGGATCGTGGTGCACACCGTCGGCCCGGTCTGGCAGGGTGGCGCGTTCGGGGAGGATGCCACCCTGGCGGCCTGCTACCGGTCGAGTCTCCGCGTCGCGGGCGAGCGGGGGGCCTGGACGGTCGCCTTCCCGTCGATTGCCACCGGGGCCTATGGCTTCCCGCTCCACCGGGCCGCCGGGATCGCGATCGCCACGCTCGCGGAAGTGATGCGGACCGACGGGCGGGTGGCCCGGGTGACGATGGTCTGCCGGGGTCACGAGACGGCCCGGGCGTACGAGGACGCGGTCGCCGACCTACTGGAATAGCTCGGCGCATGACCGGCTCCCGGTGCCCTCAACCAGCGGCGGGACCCACCGGGCCACGGAGGGCCGCCCGGACCGCGACGGTCTGTCCGACGAAGGCATCACTGGTCAGTAGGTCAAGCGTTCGGGGCCTTGGAAGATCGATCGCCAGGTCTGCCGAGATCCTGCCCGGACGCGGCGTCATCACCAGGACCCGGTCCGCGAGTAACACCGCCTCCTCGACGTCGTGCGTCACCAGCATCACGGTCGGCTGGCGCCCCCCCCAGACGCGTTGCAACTCGATCGCCATCGCTTCCCGCCCCAGGGCGTCCAATGCCCCGAAGGGCTCGTCCATCAGCAGCACCGACGGCTCGCTCGCCAGCGCCCGCGCCAGTCCCACCCGTCCCTGCATTCCCCCGGAGAGTTCCGCCGGGTAGTGGCCCGCGAATCCCGCGAGGCCCACGAGGTCGAGGAGATCCGCCGCCTCCCGCTGGGCGGCCTGATCCCGACGACCCCGGACGTCGGCCGGGAGCAGCACATTCTCCAGCACCGTCCGCCATGGCAAGAGGGCGGGCCGCTGGAACACCATCCCGACCGCCGGGTTCGGCCCACTGACCGGCTCGCCGCCAATGGTCACCGACCCGTCCGAAGGGATCTGCAGCCCGGCCGCGATCCGCAGTAGCGTGCTCTTGCCACAGCCGCTCGGGCCCACCAGTGCCACGACCGCGCCCGGGTCGACCGCGAAGGAGACGCCACCGAGGGCCACGGTCCGCTCACCGCCGCGCGACCGGAAGACGTGGCCGATGTCATCCAGCCGGAGCGCCGCCGCGGCCCAGGTCACCCGCATCCCCCGTGACGTGTACCGCCCCGGCCCACCAGGTTTGGTCCCGTCAACGGGCGGGCCACCGCGGGCCTTCGCCGGGCGGGACTGCTACGAACCGGCGCTATACTGAGCCACGCGATAGAGACGGTGGGGTCGGGAAGGGAGCTTCGCGGGTGGTCGGGATGCAACGGGCGCGGTCCTCGCTCTCGACGCCGGTCGGGCGCGGGTTCTTCCTGGTCGCGGCCGCGACGTTGTGCTTCGGTTTCGCCCTCAGCGCCAACCAAAATATCGTCTCCAACTTCTTCGAGGACGACCTCGGCCTCTCCGGGCCGCAATTCGGCTACATCACCGCGATCCGAGAGATCCCGGGCTTCCTGCTGATCTTCGTCACTGCCCTCTTCTACCGGCTCTCCCTCCCCCACCTGACCGCGGGGGCCTTCATCCTGCTGGCGATCGGCTATGGCCTGTTCGGCACGGCGACCTCGTTCTGGACCGTGGCACCGTGGGTCATCATCAGTTCGATGGGCTACCACACCTTCCTCCAGACCCAGTATGCCCTGGCGATGAGCCTGACCACCGAGAACAAGACCGGCGGCATCCTCGGTCGCCTCTCCTCCATCAACCAGGCGGGCGCCCTGCTGGCGATGGCGGTCGTCTTCCTCGGTTTCCGCTTCGACTTCCTAACGTTCCGCTCGACCTTCGTGCTCTGCGGCATCCTGGCCCTGGTCGCGGCCGCCGCCATCGTCCGGTTCCCCCACATGCGGGACGGCGAGGTCCACGAGCGCTCGGGGCGTCGCGAGGCGATCGTCCTGCGACGGGACTACAGGTACTACTACGGCCTCAGCCTCCTCGATGGCGGCCGCCAGCAGATCTTCTTCTCATTCGGACTGTGGGTCCTGGTCGATCACTACGGGCTCGGGGTCCCCGCGATCTCGGCGATCCTGCTCACCGTGACGACCCTCAGCATGCTGACGGGACCCCGGATCGGCCGCCTGATCGACCAGCACGGTGAGAATCGCATCCTGGCGACCGTCAACGCCGGCTACGTCGTGGCCTTGCTCGGCTACGGGCTGGTCGACAACGTGATCGTCGCCGTGGCCTGCTACGTCGTCTACTCGTTCATCTTCCCGCTCTCGGGGATGGGCGCCGCGACGTACCTGCGGAAGATCTCCGCCGCCGATGACCTGGCGCCGTCCCTGGCGATGGGCCTGACGATGCAACACGCCGCCGCGGTAGTCGTGCCGATCGCGACCGGATTCGTCCTGAACTACGTCGGTTACCAGATCCCCTTCATCGTCGCGATCGGGTTCGCCCTACTGGCCTTGCCGGTGACCCGGCGCCTGTCCCCACCGGACCAGAAGTCCGAGCGTCGCCGGCGGGAGGACGCGGCCCGCGCCGTCGGACTCGCCCCGTCGCCATCTCCGCCCCGGGGTGCCGCCAAACGCGGACCACGCGGGGCGATCGTCCCACCCCAGGGTACGGCGGCCGCCGCGACCGAGGAGTGAACCCTCGCCCGGCCGGCGGGCCGTGGAGTGGTGGACGCCGTCTGCCCCGAGCCGGTCCTGGCCGTTCGTCCGAGGCGGCACCCGGCGAGGCGATCGCCTGATGTTCTGGGGGATCGGCCCGTTTGCGACGCCCGCATCCCTGGCGGGATCGCCTGGTGGTAGGATCACGGCGCATCCTCGAACGATCATGGAGCGTACCCTTCCGATGGCCGACGACTCGACTGGTTGCCAAGGACACCTCCGACGCTTGCCTCTCGTCCGGCGCTTCGACGCCGAGTTGGTGACGGCGCTGCTGGCCACGGAACGGGCAGCAGGGGAAATCCGCCAAGTCGTCGCGGCCGCAACGTATGTCAAGGGCGACGGCTCCCCGGTCACCGACGCCGACCTGGTGTCCGACCGCGTCATCCGGGACACGATCGCCTCCGCGTTCCCCTCGGATCCGATCCTCACTGAGGAGGGCGACGACGACCCGGCCCGGTTGGTCTCGCCTCGGTGTTGGGTCGTCGATCCCCTCGACGGCACCAAGCAGTTCATCTCCGGGACAGGCGACTACGACGTCCTGGTCGCCCTAGTCGAAGACGGCCGTCCGGTCGTCGCGGTCACGTGCCACCCGCCCTCCGGCATGGTCTGCTGGGCCGTCGCCGGCGAGGGCGCCTGGCTCGGCAACGGGGAGACATGGGCACGTCTCCGGTTCGACCCCGTCGTCCCCCGGCCGGCGCGGGTCGTCGCCTCGATCTGGTACGGTTCGCCGGCGGTGCTGCCGGTCCTCTCGGAGCGGCTCTCCGCCATGGCGGTCCTCCCGATCGAAACGCTGCCGACCGGACTCAACCCCCGCTATTGGGCGGGGCCGGAACGGGCCTATGACGCGTTCGTGGGGTGGGAGCCGGGGAGCTGGACGGCCGAGGGTGGACAACCCGGGGTCTGGATGGCGGGCGGGGAATGGGACCTGGTCGTCTCCGACCTGATCGTCCGTGAGGCCGGCGGCGGCTTCTCGCTGTTGGACGGGTCGCTTCACCGCTACAACAAGCCGGTCGCTCGCAATGAGGGCGGGCTGGTGATCGCCGCGACGCCGGCGTTGCACCGGGAGCTCGTCGCGGCGCTCGCCGCCCCGGCCGGCATGCGGTCCGGTC
>JACCVE010000209.1 GCA_013698285.1 Chloroflexia bacterium
GTGCCGCCATCGACCCCTCCTTATCTTCACCGGCGTTGCTAACGGCGCCGCGACGCGTCCCTTATCTTACCGAAAGGCCCTTCGGTAAGATAACGGGATCCAACGGTCGGCGCGGAGCGGGTTCGGCGGTGAGCCGCCCATCCATACTGAGCCCTCAGTGGTCTTCCTCCGATGTCCGGTGCCGCCCCCGCCCGGGGGCGTGGTAGTGTCCGTAGGCGCCGTGGTTGTGCCAGACCGGGCGGACATCGCGCGGGTCGGCCTTGAACCGCAGTTTCGGGGCGGTGAAGACGCGGCGGGCCGGTTCGCCGCAGGCCGGGCAGGGGGCGGGCAGGGCGGCCTCGGCCATCGGCCGCTCGATGTCGAACGCCTCGCCGCACCCGTCGCAGGCATAGGCGTAGCGGGGCAGTTTTTGCCGTCCCGCCGGCGAGGGCTGGTCCGGCTGCCCATCCTGCCGCGCCTGGGTCGCGGGCCGGGCGTGGTCGGGTTCCGGAGTCGTGGGTGATCGCGTCTCTTCCATAGACATCGTCGGTTCCCCCGGTCACTCGGCCGGCATGGCCCCGGAACACCCGGAGCCGCGTGTCTTGCCGCCCGCTGCCTGTCCGCTCTACCGTGTCTCCGAAGCGTACAACGCGTCGATGCCGGTCCCGACGGCGGCCGATGCTCCCTGGCGCGGCGGGGTGGTACCATCCCAGCCGGATTGACCCGGGTCACGGGGCGGCGCGTCCGGGCCCGGTCGCCCTCGGGGAGACCGCCGGACCGATCTGGCCCCGCACGGCGACGAACGGGTGTTGACCAAGCGATGACAGGTGCCATGAGCGACGCGGAAGCCTCTCCCCTCTCGGTCGGCGACTACCTGGCCGAACGACTCTACGACCGCGGCGTCCGGCACGTCTTCCACGTGCCCGGCCCCTTCGTCGATCGCCTCGTCGAGCAGTGCGAGCGGGCGGGCCTGGTCGTCGTCTCGCCGCTCGATGGCCAGTCGGCCGGGTTCATGGCCGACGCCTATGCCCGGATGCGCGGCTTCGGGGTCGCCATCGGCGGCTACGGCGCCGGGGCCCTCCAACTGGTCAACCCGGTCGCCCAGGCCTTCGCCGAGCGCTCCCCGGTCCTGGTCATCGGCGCCGCCCCTGGCCTCCGCGAGGCCACACTCCATCCCCTCGTCCCTTCTCCCGGCGAGCCAGGCCCCCAGGCCCGCGTCTTCGCCCCCCTGACCGTCGCCGCCGCCGTCCTCGATGACCCGGACATCGCCCCCCGCGAGATCGAGCGGGTCCTGGCCGCCATCGGGCGGGAAAACCGGCCCGGTTACATCGAGGTGCCCTACGACCTGCTGGCGGCCCCGACCACGGTCGGCCCCGCCCCCCGCCCTGCCGTCGCCGCGGGAGACCCCCGGGCCCTGGCGGCCGCCCTCGACGCCGCCTCCGCCCTGGTCGAGGAGGCGGCCCGGCCGGTGATGGTGCTGGGGGTCGAGGTGCAGCGGTTCGGCCTCCAGGACCCCGTCCTCCGCCTGCTGGCCAACGCCGGCATCCCCGCCGCCGTGACCCTGCTCGGCAAATCGGTGATCGGCGAGGACTCGCCCGGCTTCCTCGGCATCTACGCCGGCGCGCGCAGCCGCCCCTCCGTCCGGGAGGCGGTCGAGTCGGCCGATGCCCTGCTCCTGATCGGCGCTCGCCCGACCGATCTCAACCCCGGCGGCACGGTGCCACGGCTGGACCCGGCCCACGCCATCGACGCCCGTGGCGATCGCCTCTCGGTCGGCTACGGCCGCTACGATGATGTCCCCCTGACCGACTTCATCCATGGCCTCGCCGCCCGCCTGCCCCACCGTGACTTGCCCGCCCGGGGCCTGCCGGCCACCGGCCCGCTCCACCCCGGCGGGACCGCCCTCGGGGAACCGGGCGACGCGCTCGACGGGAGCCGGTTCTTCGCCCGCCTGGCCCGCTTCCTGACCGATGAGATGGTGGTGGTCGCCGATCCCGGCGAGGCCCTCTTCGCCGCCGCCGACCTGCCGATCCGCCTCTGCAGCGAGTTCATGTCGCCGGCGTCCTACGGCGCCCGGGGCTTCGCCGTCCCGGCCTGCATCGGGGTCCAGTTGGCCGAGCCCGAATTGCGCCCGGTCGTCCTGGTCGAGGCCACCGCCTTCCCCGCCACTGGCCCGGACCTCCTCACCGCCGCCCGCCTGGGCCTGGGCCCGATCGTCCTCGTCCTCCACCGAGACCCCGCCGCCGCCCCGGTCGCCACCGGCCTCGGCCAGGGCGCCGCCGTCCCGGCCCCGATCGCCCGCACCGTCGCCGACCTGGAACGGGCCCTGGCCCGCGCGGTGCGCTACGAGGGTGGCCCGTCGGTGATCGAGGTGGCCCTGACGTAGGACGGGTCAGGTCCCGATCTGGATCGGACCGTGCCCGGCCCGATCGGTTCGTTCGCCCAACCCCCATCGACGTGCGCAGAGTACGACGTGAGTGTCGAGTCACCGCTCGCACCGGGGCGGGGCGAGCGAGTGCCATCCCTCATACGGAATCCGCATGAAGCGTCAACGTCCGACGCACATCGTCGGGGAGGACCACGTGTCCTCCCGGGCCACGGAGGAGCGGCGCTCCGATGACGATCGGTCCTCCAATGGATACGTGATCATCCGAATTCCGTATCACATCCTATCGGGGCATGTGAAAATCGGTCATAACCGATCAATGCCGATCAGCTCGGGTCACTCCCGGTCGCCACGGCCCGGCTCGTGCCGTATCCCGCTGGCGAGGGTTCGCCCGGCGAGCCGCCGCCCCGACGCGGAAATCGTTGACGATATCCAAGGGAGAGATCACCCGTGCCCATCGCCACGATCTTCGACCGCCCGACACCGCTCGACCTCGGGAGCGTCTCCACCACCGGTGACGAGAGCCTGACCGAGGATGACGCCGGGCGGGAGTTCGCCGCCCTGACCACCGAGCTGCGCGACCTCCAAGAACTGATGTACGCCGCCTCGACCAACGCCCTGCTGGTGGTCCTGCAGGGCATGGATGCCTCCGGCAAAGACGTCACGATCGGCAACGTCTTCTCGGCCGCCAATCCGCAGGCGGCCCAGGTCTTCTCCTTTTCCAAGCGGTCAGAGGAGGACGAGGCGCACCACCTTCTCTGGCGCGCCAGCACCGAGACGCCCGCGTTGGGGGAACTGACCGTCTTTGACCGCTCCTACTACGAGGTCCCCATTATCGCCCTCGTCGATCGGGCCACTGAGAACGACGACGTGGAGGACGACTCGGGC
Source organism: Chloroflexia bacterium (assembly GCA_013698285.1). GTDB lineage: Bacteria > Chloroflexota > Chloroflexia > Thermomicrobiales > UBA6265 > JACCVE01. The sequence continues at coordinate 3,254 of JACCVE010000209.1, forward strand.
AATGATGATCCCGGCGAACGGGGCGCCGCGGGGGATCGCGACCCCGGTGATGACCCGGTCGAGCGCGACCTGGCCCACATCCGGAACTTCGAGCGGCTGCTGACCGACCATGGCACGATCGTCGTGAAGGTCTTCCTCCACGTCAGTGCCGGGGAGCAGGGACGCCGCCTGACCGAGCGGCAGGAGAACCCCGAGACGGCCTGGAAGATCTCCGCCCGGGACTGGCAGGCCCGGCGTCGCTGGCCCGCCTACATGGCCGCCTACGGCCACGTCATCGCCGCCACCGCCACGCCCGAAGCCCCGTGGTGGGTCGTCCCGGCCGACCGCCAGTGGTTCCATGATCTCGCCGTGGCCCGCCTCCTGGCTGACCGTCTCCGTCCCTACCGGCGGAGCTGGGAGGAGGCCCGCGAACGCCTCGGCGAGGAAAAGGCGGCGGAGGCCCGAGAGGAGCAGCGGCGGGGAGATGCCCCGGGGGATGATGTGTGAACACGAGTGACCCATGGTGGGTCACAGGGCCGAGGATGCCAGGGAACTGAAAAACCCAGGGTCGGCGACCTCGCCCAGGCGAGGTGTTGGATACCCTGGGGAATACGGGAGGAGTCGATAGGGTCCGGGCTAGCGACGTATCCCATCGCGACCGCCCTTCCGGCGGCGACTGCCATTTCCGTCCGTCCGCTATGCTGATGCCCGGCGAGGGATGGTCGCTCGGATTCCGGTGTCGTTCCCCATGCCATCTGACCGGATGTGAGCGGACGAGAGAGGCGAGGCCACGCGTGACGACGGCCGACCAGGGAGTGACCGGCACAAGCGAGCCGTCCGGCGCGAATCGTCCAGCATCACCCCCGTCGCCGCACCCAGCATCGCCCCCGTCGCTGGACCGCGCACCGGATCCGCCGCGCCGCCGCCTTCGTCTCCCCGTCCGGGCTAGCTCCGGTGTCGCCCTGCTGCCCTATCCCGTCACGCTCGGCGCGTTCGTCCTGACGTTCTGGTGCGTCGATATTGTCTCCCCGGCCCTGCCGGACATCCAGGCCTCGCTCGACCTCTCGGACACCACCACTGGCCTGCTCGTCTCGGCGTTCTTCACCGGCCGCCTGGTGACCAACCTGCCCGCCGCCCTGCTGGTGGACCGGGTCGGGGCCCGGGTCGTCGCCGCCGGGGGTGGGGCCGCCCTCGGCGCTGGGTCCGTGCTGGCCGCGATCGCCGCCAGCACCTTCCCGCTCCTGCTCGCCCGGGGCCTGCAGGGGATCGGTGTCGCCCTGGTCGTCTCGGCCGCCCTGCTCTCGCTGCTGCGGGTCCGGCCGGGGGAGGGGGCCGCCCTGACCGCGTTCAACGT
>JACCVE010000221.1 GCA_013698285.1 Chloroflexia bacterium
CCGACGCCCCCACCTTCCAGGACATCACCACGACGACCGCGCTGTTCGCGGCCGAACACGTCATCGTCTGATACCGATTCCGGATACGGAGCCAGTCGGATCGTGGGGCGCAGGATAACCCGCATGCCTCATTGCCCGAGCCTCGTGCCTCACCCGACGACCGACGAGCCGGAGACCCGCTACCGGGCCACCTGGGATGGGAACCGACCGCACCTACTGACTGGCAAGACCCGTGGCGGGTGGCTTGGGGCTGCCCTGTCCCGACGTGGCGGCGGTGGGCGGCCTCACCATCGCCTGCGACTGGATGTATCGTGAGTCGCGCCGACGCGGGCAGCCCCCACCGCCGTCAGCCTTGCGTGGTCTGCGACCATGGTCCCCGATCCCGTCCCTGAACCTCGGCGGCACGACGGGTGAAGACGATCCCGACGCGCGTGGACGGGCACATCCGGTCATTGATTGGCCGGGACCGAGACGGGAAGCGGCTCTGGGCGAGTCATCCTTGATTCGAAATCGACGCGACGGCCGGTCTCCGCCGCTTCCAGCACCGATTGCATGATGTCGACGACGTGGGCGGCCATCTCCCCGCTGGCCCGCGGGGGTGCGCCGCCCTCGCGCAGGGCACGGGCCATGTCGCTGACGCCGATGCCGCGGTTGTCCTCCGCCAAACCGTGCGTCAGCGGCAGGACTTCGGTCTCCCGGGTGTGTGCGTTGACGAGCGTCACGGGCCCGTCGGACACGTCGGGGTCCGGCAGGTGCAACGTCCCCTCGGACCCATAGATCGTCAGGACAGACTTTCGCCCGGGGGCCTCCCAGACATCGAACGAGGCGATCAGCGAGCCGATGACCCCGCTTCGGAACTGGAGGCTGGCGGCGATATGGGTCGGCGTGGTCACCGGGATCGTCGTGCCCCGCTTCGGCCCCTCGGCGGTGACGGTCCGCTCCGGAAAACTCGCCCGGGCGAACCCCGTCACGGCGCCGACCGGGCCGAGCATGCTCACCAGCGCCGTCAGGTAGTACGGTCCGATGTCGAAGAGCGGCCCGGCCCCGGGACCGTAGAAGAAGTGCGGGTCCGGATGCCACATCTCCATCCCACGGCTCAGGATATGGGCGCTGGCGGCGACCGGTGTGCCGATCGTGCCGTCGTCGAGCGCCTTGCGGCCCGTCTGCAAGCCCCCACGGAGAAAGGTATCGGGCGCACCGCCGACGAGCACGCCCCGCTCCTGCGCCAGGGCGACGAGCGCCTGGGAGTCCGCGCGGTCCATCGCCAGCGGCTTCTCGTTATAGACGGACTTCCCGGCCCCGATCGCCCGGCGGGCGACCTCGGCGTGGGCGGCGGGGATCGTGAGATTGACGACGATCCCGATCTCCGGGTGCGCCAGCAGCCCATCGACGGTGAGCGCCTCGATGCCGAACGCTTCGGCATGGGTCTCGGCCCGCTCGGGGACCAAGTCGGCGACGCCGACCACGCGGAGATTGTCGAAGACCCCGCCGCAGTTCTTGAGGTAGACCTCGGAGATCACGCCGGCCCCGATGATCCCGATGCCCACCGGCTCACCGTTCGTCGTCATTCGTCTCCCCGGTTTCTCATGCGCGCGGCGCACCAGCAGGTCGCGCCAGATCGTCGCGACGGGTCATCGCCCCGCGGTCGCCCGGTCGAGACGGTCACGCATGAACCCGATCACCCCGTCGGCCTCCTCCTCGGCGAGGGAGTGCAAGATGATGGGTCCGTCGAACCCGATCGAGCCGAACAGGGCGAGCGCGTAGTCCCACGGGACGATGCCCTGGCCGGCGGCGCAGAACGACCCGTCGGCGTCCAGGTCCTTGCCGTGGGCGATGACGATCTGGTCCCCGAGCAGATCGAATGCCTCGTCCAGCACCGCCTCCGGGGAGCGCGAGCGGTCCGTGGTGACGACGTTGGCGACATCCATCACCACCTTCAGGCGCGGGTGGTCCAGCTCACGCAGGAGATCCCGGCCGCGCGCGACGCTGCTGATCACATTCGCCGGCTCCGGCTCGAAGGCGAGCGTGACGTCGTGCTCGTCCGCGATCGCGAGCGCGTCGGTGAGTGAGGCGACCAGGTCCCGCCATGCCTCGGTGGAATCGTTCTCGGGGTGGCCACGCCACATGCTGTCGGTGTCCCGCGTCCCGGTGCAGAGGGTGATGACCGGGGTTCCCATCGCCTGGCAGACGGCCGCGATGGCACGCAGGCCAGCCAGCCCCTCGGCCCGGACGCGGGGATCGGGGTGGGTCATGTTGTAGGTGCCGGACACGGCGGCGATGGCGATGCCCCGGCTCTGGCACGCGCGGCGGATCATCGCCGCGGTCTCGTCCGGGACCTCCCACGGCATCGGTGCCAGGCCAGCGGAGGCGAGGTCGAACTGGATGTGCCTCATCCCGTGAGCGGCGACGGCATCGAGCGTCTCCGCGAGCGTCGGCCGGGGAAAGACGAGTTCGAAGATGCCCAGTTCCATCGGACGGCCTTCCAAAACGACTCGTCAGACAGGAGTGACGCGGTGTGTCCCAGCGTACCGCGGGCAGCATACGTGAGCTACCTCGCCGGCGGGCGGGAGACGTTCCTGGTCAGTCGTTGCCCGCCACCGAACGAGACTATGGCGGGCCAGTACCGCCGCCCGCAGCTTCGTCAACGCCGCCATAGGTGCGGACGAGTTCGGTCGTGATCGCGGCGATGTCCCGGATGTCACCGGCGGCGACCCGCACGCAGAGGGTCACCGCCCCCGCAACGTCGAACGCCGGGGGCAAGCTCGTCCCCATGGCATCGAGATACCACATCAACAGGACGAAGCCGGTCCGCTTGTTGCCGTCATGGAAAGGGTGGCCGCCCGCGATCCCCCGCAGCAACATCGCGGCCTTGGCGAAGACCTCCGGGTACGGATCAACGTCCCCGAACGTCTGGAAGGTCACCGCGATGACCTGCTCGACCATACCGGGGGCCCGGACGGACCCGCCATGGCCGCCAAACTCGGTCAGGATCGTGGAATTGAAGTACAGAGCCGCTGCCGTGAGGAGGTTGACTTTCTCGGGGATCGAGTCGGGATCGGCGCTCTGAAATCTTGCCCGTTCGTCCGGTGTCAACCGGAACGGCGTTAACAGGTCGAGCAGTGACCGCTCATTGCCACCGGACATCGGACCATGATCCCTCTAGCTGTCGGTGAGGCGACGCAGTATTTCCCGGACATCGGCCCGCTGGGTGATCTCGTCGTAGAACTCCGCGGGAGACTTCAAACGATCCACGTCCCGGTTCGCTCCGGCGACAACTCCGGGATCCGGTGCTTCGACGATTGGGTCGCTCCGGCTCTCGTCCAACGGTGCAGGCCGGACATCCGTAATCACCTCAGACATGATTACACCTCTCTCGTACGCCGATCTGCATGAGCCGTTCGGTCACCCCGTCATACCCAGTATAGAGGGTGGTCTGACCGGCGCCGGGCAACACGCGGTGAGAAAACCCTCTACCCTCTCCCCGCGTCCGTCTCCTGCTGGCGCTTGCGGGCCTTGTTGCGGTCGTCCTGGGAG
>JACCVE010000304.1 GCA_013698285.1 Chloroflexia bacterium
TCCCGAGCCACTCCCACAGGTCGGTGAGGACGAGATCGGTGAGGTCCGGCGAATTGCTGATCCAAGACAGCATCCCGATTTCATTGTCGAGCTGGACGCCGATCACATTGCCGCCGTCGGGCTGCAGCCGGGGCACCAGCACCCCGGCGACCGCCGCGTACCAGCGTTGGGTCTCGGCCAGGAAGGCCGGGGCCAGGTAATCGACCGTCCGCGTCGGCGCCGGTTTCCCCTCCCAACTCACCGGGACGATCTCCGGATAGCGATCGTAGAGGCGGTGCGGCAGCCCTTCGTTCTTCAGTTCGGCCATCACGAACGGGCCGGGTCGGGCGAAGAACCACAAGTCGTTCACCGCGCAGAGGTCGATGAACCCGGCCAGGTCCCGCTCCGGCCGGGACTCGCCGGTCAGGTCGATCACGCCGTCGGCCCGTTCGTGCCACAGCCAGGGGATATAGGACGCGACCGCGTTGCCGCCCGCCTCCTTGAGCCGGTCGATCCGGTCCTGCCAGACGGCGCGGTCGAGTCGAAAATAGTGGATCTCGCCGCTCATGATCAGGCGTGGGGCGCCGTCGATCAGGATCTGCTTGTCGACGATCTCGATCATCGCGTCCTCACGCCTCGGCCACCGGCGATCATCCCGCGCGACCGGGCGTCGCGGGACGTGTGCCACGGACGAACGACCGCGCTCCCGGCGTGGACCGGCGTTGACGGGCGTGGACCGGCGTCCGATTCCCTCGGGGTGTGCTCGTCGCGTTTTGTGAGATGTTGCCCAAGCGACCGCTGACGACGCTTCGTACACTGCTCGCCCGCCGGAGAATGGGGGACGAGACGGACGACATCGACCACCGGACGAGGGAGGTGGTGAACGGGGATCAACCGGACCGACGCCGTGAAGTCGTTTGCACCGCGCGATGGTCACGCATCAAAGGGGATTCAGTCATGCTGAAGTCAAAACCGATGGTGTTTTTGCTTTTGCTCGCCTTACTCGCGCCGATGCCGGCGGTGGCCTCGGCCGGGAGCCAGGCACCGTTCCACGCTGCCGTCGCCCAGGAGGGCGAGGCGCCGATCGAGAACTTGGACCGCGGCGACTTCGGGGGCGGCTCGAACCCGCAGCAGAATTTCAACCCCTTCTCGCCCACTGTCCTCAGCGGCGCGACCACCTGGCTGTTCGAGCCACTCATGATTATCAACGCCTACAGCTGTGAAGTGATCCCCTGGTTGGCCACGGAGTTCGCCTGGCCCGACCCGCAGACCTTACAATTCACCATCCGCGAGGGCGTGACCTGGAGCGACGGGACGCCGTTCACGGCCGAGGATGTCGTCTTCACCCACAAACTGGGGCAAGCCTTCCCGGCCCTGGACACCGACCAGGCCTGGGACGTGCTGACGGACGTGGTCGCCGAGGGCAACACGGTCACCTTCACGTTCAATACCCCGGCCGGCGCCCAGTTCTCGAATCTCGTCGACAACCCGATCCTGCCGAAGCACATTTGGGAAGCCCAGGCCGACCCGGTCACGTTCCTGAACGAGGAGCCGGTCAGCACCGGCCCGTTCCTGGTGGAGAGCTTCAACCCGCAACAACTGGTGATGGTCCGCAACCCGGACTACTGGCAGGCGGAGAAGGTCCAGGTCCAGCGGCTGACCTACACCAAGACCGAAGCCGGCGGACAGGTTGCCCAGCTCGCACTGGGCGAGGGTCGCTACGACTGGGCCGACCAGTTCCAGCCCGGCATCGAGGAGACCTACGTCGCGAAGGACCCCGAGCACAACAAGTACTGGTTCCCGGCCGGCGGCTCGGTCAGCCTGATGATGAACCACTCCAAGGCGCCGTTCAACGACCCCGCGTTCCGCCAGGGCATCGCCTACGCCTTCGACCGCGAGAGCATGGCTCAGCGAGCAGCCTTCGGGTACACGGGCGGGTCGACACAGGCTTTCTTGACGCTGCCGAACCAGGAGATCTACCTCGACCCGTCCATCCCGGACCAGGGCTTCCTGCCCCACGACCCGGCAAAAGCCATCGAGATCCTGACGGCGGGCGGCTACGTGATGGACGGAGACTCTCTGACCAAGGACGGTGAGCCGGTCAACGTCACCTTCAGCGTTCCGGCCTCCTTCAATGACTGGGTGCAGGCCGCCGAGCTGGTCCGCGAGGGCCTCGGGGAAATCGGGATCAACGTCGAGATCGACTCCAAGGACCCGGACCTCGTCTTCGACGAGCGCAAGGCCGGCAACTTCGACATGACCTTCGACGCCCCCGGCGGCGGCTGCAACCTGTGGGCCGGGTACAACTACGCGCTGGGCGGCTCCGACGCCCCGACCCCGGTCGATACCCCGGTCGACTTCAACTACATCCGGTTCAACAGCCCCGAGACCCAGGCGCTGATCGACCAACTGCAGGGCGCGACCGACATCGAGGCCCAGACGCCGATCGCCCACCAACTGCAGCAGATGATGATGACCCAGGTCCCCTTCATCCCGCTGTGGTATGGCCCGGTCTGGTTTGAGTACCGGACCGAAAATGCCGAGGGATGGCCGAGCGCGGAGAACCCGTACGCCCACCCCGGTAACCCGCTGGTGATCATCACCAACCTGGTCCCGCCAGCCGCGGCGTAACGGTGGGGGTGGTCCGAGGTCATTTCCTCGGGCCGCCCCCTCGTAGTCCAGGAGGAGGGGTCACCGATGATCTACTTCGTGCGCCGGTTCGCCGTCTTCCTCCTCACGCTCTGGGCGGCCATCACGCTCAACTTCATCATCCCGCGCCTGCAACCGGGCGACCCGGCCGAGCGGATCGTCCGCCGCCTGAACCCGAACTCCCGCACCGTGGACCCCAACCAGGTCGAGGCGGTGCGAAAGATGCTGGGCCTGCCCGACACCAATATCTTCGAGCAATACCTCCAATACCTTCAAACGCTGGTCAGGGGCGAGTTCGGCGTCTCGTACTCTTATTTCCCCTTCACCGTGACCCACATGATCGGTCAGACGCTGCCGTGGACCCTGGTCCTGGGGGCAGTGACCCTGTTCATCGGGTTCGTCGTCGGGACCCTGCTCGGCGCCTGGGCGGCCTGGCGGCGCAACGGCCCGTTCGACTCAGTGACCACGCTGGGGGCGACCTTCCTCGGCACATTGCCCTCGTTCTGGATCGCGCTGCTCCTGCTCTACGTCTGCGCATTCAAGTGGGGCTGGTTCCCGGTCGGGGGCGGCTACTCGGGCGATGCCCAGCCGGGGTGGAACTGGGCCTTCATCTCGTCGGCCTTCGAGCACTCGGTCCTGCCGGCGGTGTCGATCCTCCTGTTCGCCCCGATCGGCTGGATCCTGGGGATGCGGAACAACATGGTCACCATCCTCGGCGACGACTACACCCGCCTGGCCAAGGCCAAGGGGCTCTCGGAGCGGCGGATCGCCCTCTGGTACGGGGCGAGGGTGGCGGTCTTGCCGAACGTGGCCGGTCTGGCGCTGGCCGTGGGCGGCATCCTCGGCGGCTCGGTGGTGATCGAGCAGATCTTCTCCTATCCGGGGATGGGGCGCCTCCTGTTCGAGGCACTGCGCGACGGCGACTACCCGCTGATGCAGACGGTGTTCCTCTTCATCATCATCGGTGTCCTGCTGGCCGATCTGGTCGCCGACTTCCTGTACGGCGTGCTCGACCCGCGCGTTCGGCGAGGAGGATAGGCGACCATGAGCATGTTGCAGCAGGGCGAGACCCCCACCGTCTCCGACGCCCTCCCGCTCGACGAGGAAGGAGCGGTCGAGCAACAGACCCGGGCCAACCGGCGATTCAGGGTGCCGGGTTGGCTCGGCATCCTGTGGGAGAACCGCAAGTCCCGGGTCGGCCTGGTGATGCTGGCGATCTTCCTCATCGTTGCCGTCTTCGCCCCCCTCTTCTCCCCGCATGACCCGCGGTCCAACGATTTCGCGCCGAACCTGGACCCGGGCAGCGGGCATCTCCTGGGCACCACGACCAAGGGCGAGGACATCTTTTCCCAGTTGGTCTACGGCGCGCGGACGTCGTTGATCGTCGGGGTGGTCGGCGGTCTCCTGGCGACCGCGATCGCGCTCGTCATCGGCCTCACGGCTGGCTACCTGGGCGGCACCGTCAACGAGGTGCTGACGTTCTTCATCAACCTGGCGCTGGTCGTGCCGATCTTACCGCTGATCGCGCTCCTCTCGGCCTACGCGCCCGGGCAGGGGCTATGGGTGGTCATCCTGATCATCGGCCTCACCGGCTGGGCATCTGGGGCACGGCTCAAGAAGGCCCAGATCCTGACCCTGCGCTCCCGCGACTACATCACGGCAGCGGTCTTCGCCGGCGAGGGTCTATGGCAGGTGATCTTCCGGGAGATCATGCCGAACATGATCTCGCTCGTCGTCGTCGGCTTCATGGGATCGGCGATGGGCGCGATCGGCGCCGAGGCGGGCCTCGCCTTCCTGGGCTTCGGGAACCCGGAGACCATCTCATGGGGCACGATGAGCTACTGGGCCAACAACCAGGGCGCGCTGGTCACCGGCCAGTGGGCCTGGCTACTCGCGCCCGGTCTGGCCCTGTCCTTCCTGATCATGGCCCTGACCCTGGTCAACTTCGGCGTCGACGCCCTCGGCAACCCCCAGCTGCGAGAGGAATAGGCCTCGTCTTTCGACTACCGACTACCGTCTCCCGACTCTCGTCCCGAGGAGTCACGCATGTCACTCTTGGCGGTGGACCAACTCGACGTCACGTACTTGACCAGGAAGCGACCGCCGGTGCAGGCCGTGCGCGGGGTGAGCCTCACGATCGGGCCGGGGGAGTTCGTCGGCCTGGTCGGGGAATCGGGCAGTGGGAAGTCCACGCTCGGCAACGCCACGATCCGGCTGCTCAGCCGGCCCGGCGAGATCACCGGCGGCACCGTCTCGTTCAACGGGCAGGACATCACCGCGCTCGGCGAGGACCGGCTCCGGCCGATGCGCTGGCGGGACATCTCGACGGTGTTCCAGAGCAGCATGAACTCGCTGAATCCGGTCATGCCGATCGAGGCCCAGTTCCGGGACGCGATCCAAGCCCATTCCCGCGCCTCCAACGGCCAGGTGCGAAAGCGGGTCGCCGAACTGCTGACCATGGTCGACATCGACCCGTCGTTCATGCGCTTCTACCCACACGAGTTATCGGGGGGCATGAAACAGCGGGTGGCCCTGGCCCTGGCGCTGGCCCTGGAGCCCAAGTTCGTCCTCCTCGACGAGCCGACCACCGGTCTCGACGTGGTGGTCCAGCGGGCGATCCTGGAGCGGTTGCGGGTCATCCAACGCGAGCAGGAGTTCGCGGTGCTGCTGATCAGCCACGACCTCGGCAGCGTGCTGGAGTTCTCGGATCGGGTCCTGGTGATGTACGCCGGAGAGATCGTGGAGGAGCAGGCCGCGGCGGACATGCTTCGCCATCCCCGCCATCCCTACTCCCGCGGCCTGCTCGGCTCCTACGCCAGCCCGACCGCGAAGACCATCGCCATCACCTACATCCCGGGGCGGCCCCCGGACCTCTCCAAGCCCCACCAGGGGTGCTTGTTCGCCCCGCGCTGCGTGGACGCGATCCCGCTCTGCCGGATGAAGGCGCCGGAGTTGCTGCCGCTGGGCGACGGCCTCGTGGCCTGCCACGTCGCCAAGATGCGGGCCGAGGCCGGACAACTGCCGGAACAGCAGGGGCGGAGCTGGCGCACGCAGGCGGCGGGGGCCGTCTTCACCAAGCACACCGTGGCGAAGGACCCGACGGGGGCGGAAGACATCCTCCGCTTCGAGGGCGTCTCGAAGCTGTATACCCGGCGCCGGGGCTTCAAGACGACCCTCGTCCAAGCGGTCGATGACGTGTCGTTCGTCCTCTCCAAGGGGCACGTCACGGCGCTGGTCGGGCAGAGCGGCAGCGGCAAGAGCACGATCGCCAAACTCGTGACCGGGATCGAACGTCCCGACAGCGGCGAGATTAGCTTCGGGGACCTGCGCGTCGACCGCCTGGGTCGCCGCGGCCTGCGTGACTTTCGGAAGCACATCCAGATGGTGTTCCAGGACCCCTACTCCGCGCTCAACCCCGCCCACACGGTACTCAGCACCCTGATGCGCCCCCTCATCAACCATAAGGGGATGTCGCGCGGGCAGGCTCAGTCCCGGGCGCTGGAATTGCTGGAGACAGTGGGGCTGACCCCGCCCGAACGGTTCGGACAGCGCCACCCGCACCAACTCTCCGGCGGCCAGCGGCAGCGCATCGTGATCGCCCGGGCGCTGGCGCCGGAACCGGCGATCATCATCGCCGACGAGCCGATCTCATCGCTCGATGTCTCGATCCGGGCCGAGATCCTCGAATTGTTGGACGGATTGGTGCGCGAGCAGGGCATCGCGATGCTCTACATTACCCACGACCTGCTCAGCGCGCGACTCCTTGCCGACGATATCATCGTGCTCAACGAGGGCAAGGTCGTCGAGGCCGGGAGGGCTGAAGACGTGATCGCCAATCCCCAGCACGCCTACACCCAACTCCTCCTCCGCTCGATCCCGAACCCCTTCGTGGAGGAGACGGCGGCCGACTGATACGAGATCCGGGTGCATGTTCGGTGATCGTTCAGGAGTCATACGAAGTTCGGATGCACCATTGATGTTCGACGAGCATCGTCGGGGAGGACCTCGTGTCCGCCCGGGTTACGATGGAGCGGCACGCCGGTGCTCACCGGTGCTCCAATGGCCGCGTGATAATCCGGATTCCGTATCACCGTGTTGCCCACGGCCGACACACCTCGTAGAGGTGTTGCTTGCCGCGCCATTCCAAGGTAGGTACGTTGCATATCACGCCGTACGTTAGGCTGGAGGGCGCGGCGCGCGGCGCCCTACCTTGGCGTTCAGCTTCCTGACAGGTTGTGATCACCGGGCATGCAGCTGGGTTCGGAATGACGGGGCGGTGATGGCGGGCGGTTCACTCCGGTTCCGGATGGGACCAGCCGCGGCGGCGGATCAGCGTAGCCCGCGGGGTCGCCGGTCGGCCCGCGTCCGCTGCCCCGTCAGGCCAGCCCGAGGTCAGGGTGCCTGAGGTGCCATCCCTGGCTCTGCTCGTAGGCGTGGCCGACGCGGAACAGGGAAGCTTCGTCGAAGGGCTTGGCGAGGAGTTGGAGGCTGACCGGCATCCCTCCGGAGAAGCCGCAGGGGAGAGCCAGACCGGGGATACCGGACATGTTGGCCGGGATGGTGAAGACATCGGCCAGGTACATCTGGTAGGGATCATCGGTGCGAGCCCCGATGCCGAAGGCGACGGTCGGTGAGGTCGGACAGGCGATCACGTCGACGGTCTCGAAGGCGAGGTCGAAATCGCGCTTGATCAGGGTCCGGACCTTCTGCGCCTTGACGTAGTAGGCGTCGTAGTAGCCGCTGCTCAGGGCATAGGTGCCGAGCATGATGCGTCGCTTTACCTCCGGCCCGAACCCTTCCCCCCGGGTCCGCTCGTAGGTCTCGCGCAGGGTGGCGCCCTCGACGACGTTGCCGAAGCGGATGCCGTCGAAGCGAGCCAGGTTGGCGCTGGCCTCGGCCGGGGCGGTGATGTAGTAGGTCGGCAGGGCGTACTCGGTGTGGGGCAGGCTGATCGGCACCAGTTCGGCGCCGAGCGCTTCGAGCCCGGCGATGGCCGCGTCGACCGCCGCCTTGACGCCCGGCTCCATCCCCTCGACCGTGTACTCCGCCGCGACGCCGACCCGGACGCCGCGCAGGTCCGCTTCCGCTTCCGGCCGGAACTGCGGCACGGGGAGGTCGACCGTGGTGGCGTCGAGGGGGTCGTGCCCAGCCATCGCCCCCATGACCAGGGCGGCGTCCTCCACGCTGCGGGTGAAGGGGCCGACCTGGTCAAGGCTGCTGGCGAAGGCGATCAGGCCGTAGCGGGAGACGCGGCCATAGGTCGGCTTCAGCCCGACCACGCCGCAGAACCCGGCCGGCTGGCGGATGGAGCCGCTGGTGTCGCTGCCGATCCCGGCGATCGCCTCCCCCGCCGCCACGGCCGCCGCCGGGCCGCCGCTGCTGCCGCCGGGGACGCGCCCGAGGTCCCAGGGGTTGTGGGTCGGGAAGAAGGCCGAGTTCTCGGTCGAGGAGCCCATCGCGAACTCGTCGGTGTTGGCCTTGCCCAAAAAGATCGCCCCGGCCGCCCGCAACCGCGCCACGGCCGTGGCGTCGTAGGGCGAGCGATAGCCGGCCAGGATGCGCGAGGCGGCCGTGGTCGGGGCGTCGGTCGTACAGAGGACATCCTTCAGAGCGACCGGGATGCCGGTCAGGGGGGCAGCCTCGCCGCGGGCGATCCGGGCGTCGGCGGCCTCGGCCTGGCCCCGGGCGACCCCGGCGGTGACCTCGATGTAGGCCCGGACCCGGTCATCGACCGCCGCGATCCGGGCCAGGTGGGCCTCGGTCACCTCGACGGCCGACACCTCGCGGGCATCGAGCAAGCGACGCGCACCCGCCGCCGTTAGGGTCGTCAGGTCGTCCCGTCCGGACGCCGGACCGGTGGGAGGAGCAGCCGGGACGCCATGGGACGACGGGGTCGTGGGGTCGGTCACGGCGTGTCGTCTCCATCTCCGGCGCCACCGAGGACCGCCTGGACGGCGAAGAACCCGTCGATGGCGCGGGGGGCATTGGCCAGGGCGGCATCCTGGCTGAGCGAGGGGCGCGTCTCGTCCGGCCGCAGGACATTGGTCAGCGGCAATACCTGGGCGGTCGGGGAGATCGCCTCCGTGTCGAGCCGGTTCAGGGCGCCGATGTGGCCAAGGATCGAGGAGAGCTGGTCGCGCAGGCGCTCCATCTCGTCCGGCGCCAGCCCCAACCGGGCCAACCCGGCGACGTGCTCGACCTCGGCAAGGCTCAGGCTGTGGCTCATCGACTCATCACCCCCCGCCCGTAACCACGCGGTCCCGGACGCCTCATTTCCCACGGGCATTTTCGGCCCCGAGTCTAGCATGGCGAGCGGGCCGGGCGACGCATTCGACCGGATGTGGCCATGGCCCCGGATGGAGGTCTGACGGGTTCGCAATGGTTTGGCAACGCGCCCGACCCAATGCATACTGGACTCAATATCCCCTGGCATTTCGGTAGCAGGGCGAGGGGCTGTCGCGAGACGGGCCCTCTCCTTTTTTCGGACCTAAGACCAATGCGAATCGTCGCCGACGTCGATGGTTTCAATGTTTATTGCGCCTGCTTTCGTGGCCACACCAAGACGCATCTTCGCCACCTCAAATGGCTGGATTGCCGTGCTTTGGTGGAGGCCATGTTTCCGGATGATGACGTCCAACTCGTCCGGTTCTTCACGGCCATCGCGCCCAATCCACCCGACGACCCACGTCGATCGACGCGGCATGATATCTATCGCCAAGCCTTGACCACCGTGCCGGGAGTCGAAGTTCACGCGGGCCGGTTCACCCGTTCGAAGCGTCACGCGGTGTTAGCACATCCTCCTCCGGGAGTGGACCCTCTCCAGACGGTCTGGCTCCTCCAAGAGAAACAATCTGATGTCGGTCTAACGTGTCATCTGCTGATGGACGCGCTGGACAACGCGTTCGATCAGGCGGCCCTCCTCAGCAACGACTCGGATTTCGTCCAGCCGGTCCGAATCGTCAGAGAGCGCTTCGGCAAAGACGTCATCGTCATCAGTCCCGACCACGAGGTGAGCCGGGGGCTAGACAAGGTCGCCACCGCCAGCCGGAAGCTGAACCGGGA
>JACCVE010000237.1 GCA_013698285.1 Chloroflexia bacterium
TCGGCGCCCGCGCGCCCCCCCGGAGGAAGCCCACGACCAGCACCCCCACGCCGGCCAGGATGACCGCGATGCCGCCGATCATCAGGAGCCACTTGAACACTGCCGAGATCCGCGGCGGATCGGAGAAGGCCACGACGGCGCGACCGAGGTCCTGCTTGTTGGACGCGCGGGTACCGGAGCGGGTGTCGCCCCACACGGCCAGCGCCCGTGAATCGGTCGAAACGAGCCCGAGCCGGCTGCCGAGGTCGGGCATCCCGCGCTCGCTGCCGTAGCCGATCCGCGAGCTGAAGCCCCGCTCGGCCAGCCGTGCCCGCGGCATGAAGGTCTCGCCCTCGTCGAACGAGGACTGGAGCGAGACCTGGTTCGTGACGTTCGCGCGGTCGGCCCGGCGGTCGAAGTACACGACATCGAGGCGACCGCCTGGCGCGACCGCCAGCTTCGGCAGGTACTGCGCAGTCCGGTCGCTCGTGGGCGTGTCGTTAACGCGGACCGGTCCTTCCCACGTCTCGGCGCCCTGGGCGAGCGACCAAACAGAGACGTCGGCGTCGCCGAGGCGGCCGTCCTGGAATCCTGCGTAGACGCGCCCGCTGGCCCGATCGACGGCGAGCGAGGGGAACGGCGGCGTGAACGCGACGAACCGCTCGGTGGGGGTGATCCGGTCCGCGACGACGGACTCCTGCCAGGTCTGGCCCCGGTTCAGGGAGCGTGCGAGGACGAGCTGCCACGGGCCCGGATAGGGCGGCCCGCCCCGTCCCTGATGGGCGCCCTCATAATCGAGGGTGTCCTGGCCGAGATCGAGATAGAGCACGTACAACTCGCCGCGGGGGCCGGTGGCCGGAGACGGGGCGAGCACGCGGCCGCGTGCCCGGCTGCTCACGCGAACCGCCCGCTCCCAGGTCGCGCCCCCGTTGTCGGATCGTGCGACGTTGATCGGGTTCCCGGGGCGCGAGAACCGGTACAGGCCCACGTCGGAGGCCGCGAGCCACGTGAAGTATATCCGGCCCGGCTTGACCGGGTCGGCCATGAGACGCACCTGGAAGGAGAGCGGACCGAGCGCCTTGACCGGGTTCGAGAGAGTCTCACCGCCATCGTTCGAGGTGACGATCCAGACCGCGTTCGGTGCGTTCGCGCGTCCCTTGAGCGTGACGAACGACAGGTACATCGTTCCGTCGGCGCCGTAGGTGACGTCCGGGGCGTAGCACTTCGGCTCCGCGCCGCGCGGAATCGGGATTGGCACCTGCGACCAATGTCCGCCGCCGTCGTAGGAGACGTTAAGCGCGCACGAGAAGTTTGGGCTGTCGATGCGGTTCGCCACCGCCAGGTTCGCACCGTTGGTGGGGTTGTGGGCCACCGTCGGCGAGTTGTGGGCGCTGATGTCGAGGGCATCCCGGGCGCCCGGGTTGATCGGCGCGTTCCCATCGAGGACGCGCGCCTGCGGATCGCCGTCGAGCGCGGTCGCGAGCAGCACGGCCCCCAAACCGAGGAGCACGAGGGCGATGCCCACGATTCCCCACGGCAGACCCCCGCCGCCACGCCCCCGCCGCCCAACCCCATCCGGCGGGGGCGACTGCGGGGGCTGCGGCGACTGGGGCCCTGGGCCGGGCGAATCCCTACTCTCGGCGGGGTGCGGGGGGGCGCCGGTCGTCGCCATGGCCGGCTAGCCGCGGATCACCCGCTCGCAGCCGGCGACCCGATCGGTTCGGTCGACGCGCGCAGTGTCGCGGCCCCGGCCGCAGTTGATCGTGTCGACCCTGCCGTTACGGGCAATGACGTAGTCGTTGTCGTTCCCCGCGTCGATGCGCGTGCGGCCTCTCCCCGCGCTGATCCTGTCCTCTCCAGCCTCTCCGTAGATCTGGTCGTCGAGATCGCCCCGTAGGACGTCGGCACCGCGTCCACCGGCGAGGAGGTCGCGGCCTGCCCCGCCGGTCATCCCATCGTTGCCGTCTCCGCCGTACAAGCGATCGTTGCCGCCTTGGCCGAACACGACATCGTGGCCGCCTTGCGCGACGACGGTGTCATTGCCGAGGCCGCCGGAAAGTCGGTCACCGCCCGTCCCGCCGTCGATGCAGTCATCACCCGCAAGCGCGTCCACCACGTCATTGCCGGCGAAGACGAAGATCCGGTCTCCGGCGTTGGTACCGCGGAGGTTGTCAGCCCTCTCTGTCCCATACTTGTCGTTTGCGCACCTGCCTGGCTTCGGCGGCGGCGGGACGGTCGGGGGCGGGGTGTTGTTGCTGCGGAAGATGAACGCCCGTCCCTGGGCCGGCTCGCCGTTCGGAGGCGCATCCGAGGTGAACGACGTGACGGCGAAGTCGAGGAAGTTGTCCCCATTGAGGTCGCCCATGGGGG
>JACCVE010000241.1 GCA_013698285.1 Chloroflexia bacterium
CTCGTGACGTGCGGGAAATCTGACCCATGCGGGCAATGGTTCATTGCCCGTTGGACAAGGAAAGGCCCAGATACAGCAGCGTCCGGCTCCTGCCCTCCGGCTCGCCTCAGGTGGGAGGGACGGCCCCATTGCCCCGGACGCGCTCCTCGACCAACCGGTCAGCGCTCGCCTCCGCCCGGGCTTCCGCCGGGGCATCGGGGTGGGGACCCGGCCGTCGCGTCCAGCCGGGGTCGGTGACGACTGGCAGTTGCAGGGCTCGCTCGCGGTCCAGGTCCAGGTTGCCAATATGCAGCGAGATCGGCGACTGGACCCACTTGTAGATCGACTGAAGGAACAGGCGGGTGAACTTGGCGACGTGGCCGGTCAGGACCTCGGCGGCGATCGCCGGGAACATCTCCCGCAGGGCCAGCTCGACCTCTTCCGGGGTCAGCTTCTCGGCCGCGAACAGGTAGAAACAGGCGTCGAGGACGGGGAAGGGCATCAACTCCTCCTCCCCGACCTGGTCCGCCGCCAGCTCCGGCCCCGCCGGGCGCCCCAGCACCTGGCGGATGCCATCAAACCCCGTCTGTTCCAGCAGGTAGTCGAGCAGGTAGATCACGACGGTCTTGGGAACGTTGGCCAGGACCCCGAGTGCCCCCATCAGGTCGCCGCCGACGGTGGTGTAGCCGACGGCCTTCTCACTCATGTTGCCGGTCTGGAGGAAGAGGCCACCGCTGGAGTTGGACCAGTTCCACATCCGCTGGGCCCTGATCCGGGCCTGGATGTTCTGGACCGTCAGGTCGGTCGGCTCCTGCCCATCGTCCAGCATCGTCCGGACGGCGGCCAGTTCCCGCTCGAACGCCTCCTCGATCGGGATGGTCTCCAGCGGCACGCCCAGCTCCCGGCAGATGGTCGCGGCCGCCCCCCGGGTCTGGTCGCTGGAGAAGCGCGACGGCATCGTGAAGGCGCGGAGGATGCTGCCCGGATCGCCCGGCGCTCGCCGGGCCGCGTAGCGGTGCGCCACGAGCAGCGTCAACAGCGAATCCCGGCCGCCGGAGAGCGAGACCCCGATCTGGCGGAAGGCACCGGTCTTCTCGAAGTAGTCCCCCACCCCCTGGGCCAGGGCATCGAGGATGTCCTCGCACAGCTCCGTCCGGGCGTCTGGCCGCGCCGCCGCGGCCGGGTCGGGCAGGAAGAAGCTGGCGTGGGCCGGGACGGGATACCGCAAGGCGGCCCGGGTGTGGCGGGTGTCCAAGGTGTCGGCCCCGACCTTGGTCACCGGCACGGCGGGGTGGGCGGCGGCGAATGCGGCCTGGTCCATCCGCCAGGTGGTCGCCTCGGCCCGGAGGCGAAGGGTCCGGTCCAGGTCGACCGTCGCCGTGGCGAAGCCCTCCCGCCAGCGGGGCGCCTCGGCCACCCACTTCCCGTTCTGGTTGACGAAGCCGCCCCCGTCGAAGATCAGCCCGTCGTTGGCCCCGATCGCATTGGCATAGGCGTAGGTCACCTGGTGATCGGCGGCCCGGGTGGCGATCAGCTCCCGCCGCGTCTGGACGATGCCAACCCGGTAGACCGAGGCCGACAGGTTCAACACCAATTCAGCCCCGCCATAGGCCCGGCGCCGGACGGGGCCGTCGGGACTCCACAGGTCCTCGCAGACCTCGACGGCGACGGTGCCGAAGTCGAACCCGAACAGCGTGTCCCCGAACGGCACGCCCCGGTGCGTCTCGGCCATCCCGGGATACCCGGCGGCCATCGTCCGCAGGTCGTAGTAGACGTTGTAGGTCGGCAACTTCTCCTTCGGCACCAAGCCGAGCACCCGCCCCCCCGCCACGACGGCGGCGCAGTTGTAGCGGCGCCCCCGGTGGTCGATCGCGACGCCCAGCACGCTGACCATCGGGAAGGCGGCGGTGCCCGCCGCGAACCGCTCCAACTCGTGCCACTGGTGATCGACGAACCCCCGCCACTGGACCAGGTCCTCGGGCGGGTACCCCCCGACGAGCTGCTCCTGGAACAGCGCCACCGTGACCCCCACCCCGGCCATCTCCCCGACCAGCCGCAGGGCCCGGTCGACATTCGGCCCGAACGACCCGACCGTGGTATTGACACTGGCGAGGCCGATCGAGATCAGGCGCATGGAGGGCTTCCTCGGGGGTCACGAACCGGTCCGGACATCGGCGCCATGATACCCCGCCGCCCCGGGGATCGAGTCCCGCGGGATCGCCATGCTCGCCTTGGTACCATACGGTCATCGGACGCCCCCGAGGCTCACGCGAGAAGGAGCGGGCCATGACGATCTCGACCCGACCGGTCACCATCGCCGAATACGAAGCCCTGCCCGAGTCCCCGGACGGTATCCGCTACGAGTTGGTCAACGGAGAGGTGATCGAAGTGACTGGGGCGGCCTGGGAGCATGGGTTGATCGGCAAGAAGCTGCTGCTTCGCCTCGAGGCCCACGTCGCGACCATGCCCATGGGGATCGTCTTCGGTGATGGCGTCGGGTTCATCCTGAATCGGGACCCGCCGTCGGTCCGCGTGCCCGACGTGGCTTTTGTCTCCGTTGACGACGTGCCCGTTGACCAACCAGCCGGTTTCTGGCCCGGACCACCGGATTTCGCGGTGGAGATCGTCTCTCCCAACGACCGGCCGGACGAGGTGCGAGCCAAGGCCGAGCACTACCTCGCGGCCGGGACCCGCCTGGTCTGGGTCGTGTGGCCTCGCGACCAGACGGTGACCGTGTTCCGAGCCGATGGGACGTCCGCCCGGTTCCACGAGGGCGACACGCTCGACGGCGAAGACGTCGTGCCCGGATTCACCACGCCGGTATCGGCATTGTTCGCGGTCACCCGCCGCGACGGCGGCGCGCCGCGCTGATGCCCGGAGTGGGGTCTTCGCACCCGATCCAGACACGTCGTCACAGCCGTGAAAGGGAATACCCATGACCATCACGACGCGGCACGTCACCATCGCCGAGTACGAAGCGCTGCCCGAAACCTCCGACGGGACCCGGTACGAGTTGGTCAATGGGAAGATCATCGAGGTGACAGGGGCTGGAGCAGAGCACGGCGCGATCATGTTGCAGCTCGCGTATCGCCTCCGGACCTATGTGATCGAGCGATCACTTGGTCTGGTCTTCGGCGATGGGACGAACTTCGTACTGAGCGTCGATTCGCCCACCATCCGTGTCCCCGACGTCGCGTTCGTTTCCCGCGCTCACATCCCGGCCGGTCGCCTCCCGAAAGGGTCTTGGCCGATTCCACCGGACCTCGCGGTGGAAATCACCTCGCCCAATGACCGGGAAGCCGAGGTGCAAACGAAGATCCGGCAATACCTAGCCGCCGGGACGCGCCTGGTATGGACCGTGTCACCCGACGACGAGACCGTGACGGTCCACCGCCCCGGTTCCCCGCCCATCCACTTGGGGACCTGCGACACCCTGGACGGCGACGACGTCCTGCCCGGCTTCTCGGTCCAGGTGTTGGCCCTCTTCGAGATCGAGATGTAAGACGGACGATCGACGGACATCCCGCGACCCCCGCGCCGGATTGAGAGGAAGGCACCCGATGACCATCACGACTCGACACGTCACCATCGCCGAGTACGAGGCGCTGCCCGACCCAACGGACGGCTGATGGCTAGAGCTCGTGGAGGGGGAGATCGTCGAGGTGACTGGGTCGAGAGCTCGCCATAGCCTGGTCGTCGCCGCCGTCTACGACCTGATCCGCGACGCGACGCGTGGCACTGGCCCGGGCTTCGTCTTCGGGGACGGAGCGAGCTTCATCTTCAGCCACGACCCTCCCACCGTCCGGGTCCTCGATGTCGCCTAGCTCTACCGGGAACGTGTCCCCGACACCGGCATCCCCGATGGCTTCTGGCCGATCGCCCCGGACCTCGCGGTCGAGATCATCTCGCCCATCGACTGGGGACGTGCGGGCAAAGGTCGACCAGTACCTGGCAGCCGGAACGCGTCTGGTCTGGGGGCTGCGGTCACGGGAGCGCACGGTGACCGTCTATCGGCCCGATGCGCCCCGCCCATCGAACGGGGGGCCACGGACACCTTCGACGGCGGTGACGTCCTCCCCGGCTTCTCGGTCCAGGTATCGGCCCTGTTCGAGATCCAGTCGTGACCGACACGGCACCACCCCGGAGCGCCCTGACCCCTCGTTCTCCCGACTTCCGACTACGGCACCACGTGCAGCCAGCCTGGCGTGTCGAAGCGCTCCTCGACCAGGCGTTCGGCCTCGGCAAGTTCGTCCAGGGTGACGTCGTCGTCGGTCAGGCCATAGTGGGCGCCGAAGTAGCCCGTCAGGTGGCCGATGATCACGTCGCGGGGTAGGTCGGTCTGCTGGCGGAGCGGCCCGACCCGCTTGTCGG
>JACCVE010000256.1 GCA_013698285.1 Chloroflexia bacterium
AGCCCCGCACCACTACACACCAGGAGCGTAGTACGCAGCGCGGAGGACCGCTGTAAGGTCCCTTACAGTCGAGCCAGGTGTGCAAGGGGTCACCGACCGGTTCACCATGAATGCCAGTCGTCGCCACACACGGTGAGCCACGGCCAAAGAGCGTGGCGAACGTTCAGCCATGATCAATCGCTCTGTCACCTGATCTGGACTGATAGGGTCAGTTGGCTAAACCCAACGCTCAACATGACGGCTCGGGCGGCTTGATCCCAGGACCGCCGGAGCGACCTTCCGTCGCATCCAGTGAGAGGATCAAGGGAACATCCGAACCAGAGTTATGGGCTCTGGCACGCCAAGCTTCGTTCCGCGTGCGATGGACAGCCCGGCTATGGACGGCCCCGCGATGGGCGGTGCGTCGCGCCAGGGAGGGACTAGTCACCATCTTTGCCTCGCCTATGCCGGAGCGTCCGGATCCGGTAGCATGTGCCCATCACCGCGATCGGAGCCACCGCTCCCGGGTCGCACGCCGGGTGGGCGAACGCGGCCGTCGGTGATCCGGTGGCGCATCGGGGGGAACGCACCGAATGACTGATCCTCAAAACCAGGACGCGTACAACTACGCCACCTTCGAGGGGACCGACGACTTCGCGGCGTTCCGGACGGCCTTGCCGGTCGGCTCCCCTGCCCCCGATGCCCAGGTGACCAACGTGGCGTCCGGGCAGCCGGTTCGCTTGAGCGACCATTGGCGGGACAGTGACCTGCTCATCGAGTTCGGCTCGCTGACCTGACCCTATTGCGCGCTGGCGTTGCCAGCGCTCGAGCCGCTGGCGCGGGCCTATGCGCCGCGGGGCATCGCCTCGGTCTTTCTCTATACCCGGGAGGCGCACCCGGGGGAGCATTTCCCGGCCCACCGCAGCCTGGCGCAGAAGCTCGACCACGCCCGCGCCTTCCGGGACCGGTTCGCGATCGAGCGCCCGGTCCTGGTGGATGACCTGGCCGGGACCGCGCACCGGGCCTATGGGCTGCTGCCGAACATGACCTACCTGATCGGGCGGGGGGGCCGGGTGCTCTTCCGGGCGGATTGGACCGACGCGGCGACAATCGAGGCCGCGCTACGCTACGTGCTCGACGCCCGCGCCCGCCGCCAGGAGGGACTGCGGTTGAAGCCGTTCTACGCCGAACTCGTCGGCTATCGCTGGAGCGACCAGGCCGCGTTCGACGCGGGACTGGAACTGGCCGGACCCCAGGCCGTCGACGACTTCGCCCGGGCGATGGAGCGGTGGCAGCGCGGCAGTGCCGTCCCGGGCCGCGTCCAGGTCGATGAGTAGCACCGACCAGTGGGTCGCCCGCATCACGGCTCATCGCCGTCCCGAGACGCAACGTCTAGGTCCGCACGAGAAAGGGGTATGCATCGACCAGAACCCACCCACTGCGGTTCGGCGATGTCATGGCAAAGTTCATCTGCGGGGCAGCATGCGAAAACTCCCAAGTGACAAAGTGAGTCAGGATGGGTCACGTACCCCGGACCGGCGACTGGCCAAGTGGCTCGTGCTCTTCATGGTCGCCAGTATTGTCCTTGGACTGCTGACGGATGCCGTCTTCGGCCGGTTGATTCCGCTTCAGCCGGAGGAGCTCAGGGATGTATTGACCGCGCTCGGCTACTGGGCGCCACTCTTCTACGTCGTGGCTCTATCGATCGCAATCGTCGTTTCGCCAATCCCGTCAGTGCCCTTGGACATCGCCGCCGGGCTTGCGTTCGGACTGGTCTGGGGAACGATCTACACGCTGATCGGAGCAGAGATCGGAGCGGTGATCGCCTTCGGAGTCGCACGCCGGCTGGGTCGGCCCTGGCTCGCGCGACGGCTCCCGATCGCCGTATTGGTGCAGATTGACGAACTCGCGACGCGGATTGGCGTCCGGACCATCCTACTGATGCGACTGCTGCCCGTCTTCAATTTCGATTGGGTCAGCTACGCCGCCGGGTTAACGGCGATATCGTTTCGGGCTTTTGCTCTGGCGACATTCGTGGGGATGATTCCGCCCGTGATCGCCATCGTCGCGGTCGGCGCAGCCCTCCCGACACATCCAACGCTCTCGGCGGTGATCTTTGCTGTCCTGGTGTTGGCCGTGATCGTACCCCTGGTCGTGGCATGGCTCCCCTGGTCATGGAAGAGGAAGAAGTACTAAGCAGTCGCTTCGAGTTTGGTCGGAGTATCGAGCTAGGGAACGGAGTCATCCATGCGAGCCAAGGAGGACGGCCTGACGTTCGATGTCGTCGTCATCGGCGGTGGAACGGCGGGGATGACAGCGGCCAAGATAGTCGCGCGGACAGGAAAGCGGGTGGTACTGCTAGAGGCGGATCGCACCGGCGGCGACTGTCTCTACACCGGTTGCGTGCCGAGCAAAAGCTTGTTGGCTGTCGCCAAGGTGATGGAACGGATCCGCTGCGGCGATCAATTCGGGATCAACGTGAATCCGCCCACGCTCGATCTCGGCCGCGCTGTTCAGCGGAAGGACCGGATCGTCGAGCAGATTGGCGAGGCAGATAGCCCAGCTGTGTTGCGGCGGGCGGGGATCACCGTGATTCAAGGACGCGCTCGCTTCTGCGATTCCGATGAGGTCGAAGTCGGGGGTCAGGTCGTTCACGGCGAGCGATTCGTGATTGCGACCGGTTCTCGACCCGCGCGCCCACCGATCCTCGGGCTCGCAGAGGTCGATTACCTGACTAACGTCGAAGCACTGGACCTGCGAGTGGTGCCGTCGCGTCTCGCCGTGATCGGGGCGGGTCCAACCGGTTTGGAACTGGGACAAGCGTTCGCTCGGTTCGGCAGTGCCGTCACCATCATCGAACGGACTGACCGCGTCTTGCCTTCAGACGACGGGGAGACATCAGCTATCCTGGCGAAAGCCCTAGAGGACGATGGCATCAGGCTGTTTCTCCGGACAGCGGTGGACAACATCAAGCAGAGCGACGGGTACAAGTACCTCTTGCTGCGTCAAGAGGGCGAAGATCCCAACACGATCGAAATTGACCAAGTTCTCGTCGCGACAGGACGACAGCCGGAGGTTGATGAGCTCGGACTTGACGTTGCGGGTGTCCAAACGGGCGAGCACGGCATCGTCGTTGACGCGGGATTGCGGACGACCGCGCGTCACGTCTGGGCCTGTGGTGATGTTATCGGTCCGCCCTACTCGACGCACGTCGCGGAGGATCAAGCTAGGACCGTGGCGAAGAACGTCCTCGGGGGCAAGGCGCGTTGGAGTGGGCGGGCGGTGCCGTGGTCAACCTTCACCGACCCGGAAGTAGCCGGAGTCGGGATGACTGAAGCGGCGGCCCGCGTTGCCCTCGGTAGGCGCCTCGAGGTTCTCCGCCTTCACTACCATGATATCGACCGGGCGGTCACCGACGGTGCGGGGGATGGACTGGTCAAGGTGCTCCTGGCACCGGGCTGGACCCGTGGCCGACTCGGCGGTGAAGTCGTCGGTGCCCACGTCGTCGGGGCAGGCGCGGCCGAGATCGTCCAGCAATTTGCCTTCCTCATGGCCTGGCACCTTCCCGCCGGTATGCTCGCGAAGACCGTCCAGGCCTACCCGACCTACGGCCTGGGTGGGCGGCAGGCGGTCGGGCTCCATTGGCAGCGAGCCAAGGAATCACGCGCTCGACCATCGTTCATCGAGAAGCTGCGTGGCAAACTCGGCTGACGACAATGCGGGCGCAGTCTCCTATCTGGGTGCCGGAACGGACCCACACCGACGCGTCGCCCGCTTCTCGACGACCGCCTAAACCGTTGCGACGCCAGCTCCCGAGTATCGCCGTTGCCGGCCGAGGAAGGCGTTCTCTACGTCCCGCGAACGAGGCCGTCGGTCTAGGGGCAAAGCAGACCCCCGCGGTGGTCTCACTGCCCCGTCTCCGTGAGCAGGTTGCCGAGCGGGGCCTGGACCACTCCGCCGTCGTCGTCGGACTGGGGGGCAGGGCGTACCAGTCCGTCGTCGAGGCGGCGTTCGCCGGGACCGCCAGCACGGTGGTGTTCCCCTTCGCCGGGTTGCCGATCGGCACGGCCATGCAAGCCGTGAACCGGGCGGTCGCCTCGGGGGAGCCGGGGTTCGAGGTGAGGGAGGGCATCGCGTGATCGACCCGGACGAGGTGCTCCGGTGGGGGGAGTGGCGGCCGCTGCCCGGGGCGGCGCGGGACCCGGCCATCCCGGCGGTGGCGGGGCTCTACCGGATCCGTCGCATTGGGAGGCCCGATCACGACTACATCGGTCAGACCGGGATGGGGGAGATGACCCTGCGCCGGCGGTTGGAGATGCTGCGGGGCGTCCATGCCGCCGAGATGCCCTACCGAGATCCCCCACCGCCGCCCCGGCCCTGTGGGCCCTGCGCCAGAGCAGCGGTGAAGAGTTCGAGGTGTCTGTGGCCCCGGTCGAGGGGACCACGCCGTGGCGGAAGGGGCTGGAGGCGCTGGCGATCGCCCTGTACCGCCAGGCGCACGGCCGCTCGCCGACGGTGGAGTTCGGGCGAGTGCCCGCCGGGTACCGGGCCTCCTCCGGCAACTCCGCCAAGCTGGTCCTCGCCGGCGCCCGCTACCGGGGCGGATCGTTGGACGGTCCGGACCTCGCTCACCTCCTGGGGATCCCACCCTTGGCTCCGCTCACGGGTGATCCGGAAGGGCCCGGGTGGGGTGGGCATTCCTGGTCCCCCTGGCTACCCATCGGCGAGGCGTCCCGCAGTGTCGATGATGCGGTCGGGCTGTACCGGATCCGGGGGGCACCCGACACCAGACTGCTCTACATCGGCCAGGGCAAGATCGCCCATCGCCTGCGGAGTCACGTCCGAAAGGTCGGGCGAGTCGATGACCGGCAAGGCGAGGTTTTCGCCTCGGCACCGTTGGAGGCCTCGTGGGTCGCGGGGGAGTGGCTGTCGCACCAGCGGCTGGAGCTGGAGGTGGACCTGATCGCCGCCCACCTGCTTGAGGCCAGTCGGATCCCGCCGGTCCTGTTCTGTGGCGGAGTCAGCTACGTCACGTCGTCGGCGGAGCAGAGGTGAAGGGTCCCCTCTGGCAACCCGATGTTGTCGACGTTGACACGACGGACGGTGCGTTCGGGTGAGTGAATCACCATCGCTGCTATCTGCACGCATGCCCACGCAGTCTGAGACCTGGGTGCCTGGCGGCAAAAGGCGTAACCTGTTGCGTCTGGCCATGTAAGTGCGGACAACCGCCCACGGCGACGATGGGCGCATCCCAGTCGCTTTGTACCTAGTTGACTCTTTCGCCTCGGCGAGCTGCTTTCCCCGGGAGATGATCCACTGTGGCGACCACCCCCACCGCCGATCCCACGACCGACACGACGCGGCGGGACAGCG
>JACCVE010000265.1 GCA_013698285.1 Chloroflexia bacterium
GGGGGCGTTCTCGTGTCCGGAGGGCTGGCCCGGGGGACGACGACCCGCGAGCGGGCCGATCCCGTCGTCGGCTTGGTCGTCCGTCAGAACGTCCGGCCGAGGGCCTGGTCCCATGGTTGGGGAGCGGCGACCCGGATCACCTCGGCCTCGCGGTCGCGGACGTAGAGATAGAGGTGGGCGAAGAACTCCGCCTCGGGGAGAGGATAGGCCGGGTTGATGCACAGGTAGGGGTGTCGCCACGGCTGGCGGGCGCCGGGGGCGGCGACTACCTCGATCCGTTGCCCGATCCGGAGCCGGTAGGTGATCCCGGGGAAGTGGGTGGACGGCAGGTCGAGGTATCCCTCGCGTCGCACCTGCCGCCAGAGCGTGGTGCCCAACGTCATCTCGGCCACCTGCTCGGCCCGCCCACGGGCGCGCCGATAGTCGCGGTCGCTGTAGCCAAACCCGGCGGACCGCTTCGGGAGATGATCCCAACGATGGCGCCAGGGCAGTTCAAGTCCAGCTTCCTGGTCCCCGGACGCCGGCGGGGCGGGTGGCGTGGTGCGACGCCGGGTCCACCACGCCCTGGACATGGGCCAGATCGCCACGGGGTCAGCCGCCGGCGATCGGGGCGATGATTTGGTACTCCTCGGCGGCCGGGTCGAACGGTGACTCGTCCAGCACGTGGACGCCGTCCACCTTCTTGGAGATCGCGCACCCCGCCTGCCTGGCCTCGCGGAGGATCCTCTCCGCCTCGGCGATGCCGGCCCGGGCCTCCTCGGTGTCGGTGACGTCCCAATCCACGACCTGGTGGCCATGGCGATTCGCGACGATGATCCGTCCCATGGTGGCCTCCCATCTTGCGGGACCGGTGAACCCCGGCCGAACCGCGGCGACGTTGACGGCGTTGTCCCCCGATGGGTCCAGGTTACTCACCCGTTCCCGGCCGGAGCGGCATAGTACCGCCGCCCCGATGGCGGCGCAACGTTAGACCGGGCTGCGGATCGATCCTCATGACGTGTCTCGTCGCGCGGGCGACGGTCGCCCGGTCCGGGTGCCCCGGCATGAGGTCAGTTCGCCGGCGCGACGCCGCACCAGGACGCGACCGTCACCGCGATCGTCTTGGTCGCGGTGACGAGGTCGTCGATGGAGACGTGCTCGTCGGTGAAGTGGGCGACCCGGACATCGCCCGCCCCGTACATCACGCAGGGGATACCCGCGAGATGGAGGAAGTGGCGCATGTCGGCGCCGTAGGTGGCGGCCTCGACGGGGGGTTTTGCCCCGGTCACGGCCGCATGGGCGTCTATCACGGCTCGGGCGATGTCGCTGTCCGGGGCCACCTCGGCCGGGGCGAACTGGCCGCCGAACCATTCGACCCGGGGCGGGTGATGGCGCAGCCAGGGGTCCCCGGCGGCGATCCGGGCGACCTCGGCCACGAACTGCTCACGGAACGTCCCCATCGACTCCCCGGGGACCATTCCGGCCCGCCCCTCGGCCTCCAGCCACTCCGGCACGGATGACGGCCAAGCCCCCGCCCGGACCGTGCCGATGCTGATGGGGATCTTGTTGGCGATCGACTGGTAGAGGGGATGGTCGAGGGTGGCGTTGCGGTGGGCCTCGAAGGCGATCAGGCCCCGGTGGATGGTCTGGAAGGCCTCGATCGCGCTAACGCCCTCGTCGCGGACGCAGGCGTGGGCGGATTTGCCCTCGACGTGGAGCCTGAAGACGATCGAGCCACCCTGGGCAGGAATCATCGCCAGCCGGGTCGGCTCGGTGATGATCGCCGCGTCGGCCCGGGGGCCGCGCAGGACGGCCGCCGCCGCCCCGGCCCCGCCATCTTCCTCCGAGACCACACTCTGCACCGTGACATCGGCGGCCGGAACAAGGCCCAACGAGCGGATCGCCCGCAGCGCGATCAGGTGCGTCGCCAGGCCGCCCTTCATGTCGCAGGAGCCACGGCCCCAGATCTTGCCCCCGGCGACCTCGGCGGCGAACGGCGGATGGTGCCAGCGGGCGGGGTCGCCGGTCTCGACCGTGTCGATGTGGGCGTTGAGGATCAGGGACCGGCCCTGGCCGCCCAGACCGCGCCAGGTCCCGACGACGTTCGGGCGGCCATCGAGGCTCTCGATTGCCCCGACCTCGTCCTGGTACGGGAGCAGATCAGCCGTGCGCGGTTCCCAGACCTCGGTCTCCAGGCCGAGCCCGCGCATCCGGGCGGCGACCACCTCCTGGACCGCGCCCTCGGACCCGGTCACGCTCGGCACGCGGACGAGGGCCTGGACGAGTTCGACCAGTTCGTCACGTAGGGAATCGACTTGGTGCGTGATGTCCTGGACCGTCGCCGGTGTTAATCCCGTGCCCGTCCCGTCGTCCGTCATGCCCGACCCTCCCGACCCGCGTCGCTCCCGTGTCCATCACGTTGACGGCGTCGCGGAGGATAGCATGGCGTCGGTGCCAGCCCACGGAGCAAGCGAAGGGGCCACGTCGAGCAGACCGGATCGGGAGCGGCCGACGGGCATCACGCCTCTGGCCGACATACCGACGAAGCAGCCGTGCGGCGATGGGCGGATTGCCAGGCGGGTTGGTTAGCCGAGTCCGGGCCAGGTCGCTATGTGACCTTCGCCCGGGCGGCGAGGATAGAGAGGCTGATCGCCACAGCGTCCTCGACCAGGGCCACGGCCGGGTCCGGCCAGCCGGTCCGCTCGCCGAGCCAGACGCGGGCACGGTAGCCGCCGTAGTTTCCCGCCATGGCCCCAAGGACTCCGGCCGCCGCCCCTTGCCAGGCGTAGTAGGCCGACGGGGTGCTGGCGGCACCGCCCAGGGCGCCGAAGAGAATGCGACCGCCGACCACGGGCGCGGTCAGGCGGCTCGGGATGAACGGCAGCTTGTCGGCCACCATCTCGCCGACCGCGGACGCCCCCGTGAAGAGTGCCGCCCGCGGCTCGCGAAGGCGAACGGCCGCGCTGCCGCGCCTGACGACTCCGGGGTCGCGCTGGGCGACCAGGGCCAGGGCGGCCATCGGCGTCTGGGACCGTAGACCGGTCGCGAGACCGAGGACGAATGCCCGCTCGACCACCCGCTGCAACATCTCGGATTCCCCGTGTCTGGCACTGGGCCAATGGATCGTGGCCAGCCCGGGGGCCGTCGCCCGGGTCTCGTCCTGGGCCAGATCGGCACCGTGGGACGGCGGGCCGCATGCACGCGCCGGACCGCCAACGAGTCGGACCGTGCAGGTGTGCGCGAGCGAGCCCTCCGAGCCGAGGTGTTCGGTCCAATGAGGGGGTCGCTCCGGCGAGGCGGGAAGAAGTCTCCCTTTGGTATGATCCGGGTCACTCCGGCCCCTCGCCGCCGATCGCCAGGAGGTCCCCGCCCGCATGGATGCCCCGCTCTCGCTCCGTCCCCGCGTCGAGACCCCGATCAACCCGTACCGGGACAATGTCCAGGGGAAGGCCAACGAGCCGATCACCGTGGCGGCGATCCTCGACCGGGCCCGGAAGGAGTTGCTCTCCGAGGGCGAGTGGGTGGCCGAGGCGGATTGGTCGCTCGGTGCGATCTACGACCGGTTAGAGCACAACGCGCCGCGGATCGCGGTCATCGGAGGATCGCCGGACCACCCGGCTCACGTGATGGACCCGGGTACGTCGGCCCGGGCCGCGCTGGCGATCTGGGCCCGGGGCGGGGTGCCGTTCACGTTCTCGGTCCCCGTCCTCTGCGACGGCACGGCCCAGAGCAACATGGGGATGAGCTACAGCCTCCAGAGCCGGAACGCGATCGCCGAGATGGTCGTCAACCAGATGGAGGCCCACTCCTACCACGGCGCCTTCGTGATCCAGAGCTGCGACAAGATGCCCCTCGCCGTCGTCGCCGCCCTGGCCCACCTCGATACCCTCCGTCGTCACCGGGGCGAGCCGGCCGTCTTCGCCGCCTTCGCCCCGGCCCACGTCCTGAAGGGCGGAGAGATCCCGGCCGGCGTCCGTCAGGAGTTAGAGGAGCTCGCCCTGGCATCCGCGGCTGCGGGGCACCCGGAGATCGCCGAGGATCTCCACGACACCATGGCCTACATCCTCCAGTGCTCGTCGAACACCGCCTTTCAGGGCGTCTTCCACCGCGCGGTCGAGCACGGCATCCTCTCCCCCGAACGGCACAAGGCCTTCGAGCGGGACCTCGCGATCAACACCTGCGATAGCAAGGGCGGCATCTGCGCCTTCAATGGGACGGGCAACTCGTCGCGTCACCTCGTCGCGGCGATGGGCCTGGTCCACCCCGTCGTCGAGTTGTTGACCGACCCGCCGACCACGGCCCAGGTCGACGCGGTGGTGTCGGACCTCGTCGGCCTCGTCAACCGGCCGGAGTGCGGCGTCGCCGAGGTGCTATTGCATAACATGGGCAACGCCGTCCGCCTCCACGCCGCCTCGGGGGGGAGCACCAACCTGCTGATGCACCTGGTCGGCGCCGTCCTCTACGCCGGCTACTCGTTCTCGATCCACGACCTGGACCGCATCCATCGCGCGGCTCCGATCCCCGACCTCTTCGACTACAGCCTGACCCAGGGGCGGGACATCTTCGCCCTGGCCAAGCAGTGTTGTTCGGGCGACATCCGGGGCATGGAGACGCTCGTCTACGAGCTGGCCCGCAACGGGGCCCCGATGGACCTGGACGCGATGACGGTCACCGGCACCACCTGGCGTCAGCGCCTCGCCACAGGCGGGGGGCTCGGTCTCAGCGCGGATGGCGCCGGCCGGAACCCGATCATCCTCTCGACGCCGCGTCGCCCGATCTCCGGCGTCGATGTGCTGGCCGGCAACTTCTTCGAGAGCGCGGTGGTCAAGATCAGCGGCATGCCCGAGGCCCAAGTCGACCACTTCGACGAGCAGGTGGCCCTCGTCGTCGCCTACGAGTGCGAGGAGGACGCGAACGACGACCTACTCGACATCCACCTGCTCGATCGCTGGCGAGAGAGCCGGGCCTTCGACGAGGCGACCCTGCGGGCGATCTGGCGCCACAACGCGGCGGACCTGGGACTCGACACGGTGGGGACCGGGGAAATGGGCGTCGACGCCCTCTTCGACCACATGGTGGTGACGGGGACGCTGAAGGTCGCGATCGTGATCGCCGCCCAGGGTCCCGTGGCGTATGGGATGCCGGAGATGTTCACCCCGATGCAGCACATCAACGCCAACCGGGCGCTGCGGAAGCTGGTGACCGTGATCAGCGACGGGCGGTACTCGGGGGTCAGCCACGGCGCGGCCATCGGCCACGTCGTGCCGGAGGCGGCCCTCGGCGGCGACATCCTTCGCCTCCGAACGGGCGACCCGATCCACCTCCGCTTCCGCGCCCGCCGGATCGACCTGCTCGACCCGGTCGCCCTCGTCGCCGGGCAGGTCGTCCCCGATACCGGCGCCCTGCTGGCCGGGCGGGATGAGCTGGCCGCCGAGCGGATGGCGCGGCTGCGGCAGCGACAGCGGCGGGTCGCGGCCAGCAACCGGA
This sequence comes from Chloroflexia bacterium, assembly GCA_013698285.1. Taxonomy (GTDB): domain Bacteria; phylum Chloroflexota; class Chloroflexia; order Thermomicrobiales; family UBA6265; genus JACCVE01. The sequence continues at coordinate 5,467 of JACCVE010000265.1, forward strand.
TGGTCGGCTGCACCGACGCCTCGATGGGCGTCGTGCCCTTCGCCGTGGCCGAGGACGCCACGGTACCGTTCTGGTCAGCGACCACGGTCGGCGGCGTGTCGTCCGGCGGGGTCGCGAGCCATGCGGCGATCGAGCCCGTCGCGGCCCATGCCGATTAGGGGCGTCAGGAGATCGGCCAGTCCGCGGCCCGCACCGTCTCCGTCCTCATCACTGCTTGGCCCGGGTCGCGGCCCGGCTGACCCGGATTCGGCATCGGCTGCTCCGGGGCCTCTCGGTGCCGGCGTGGCGTGGAATGGAAGGCCGACCCCGGACATTCCCGGTGCCAGGGCGAGACGCGGTCCAAGGGTAACCTTGGCCCCGGCTTGACCGGTATTCGACGGCTATGGTTGCTGCCGTCCTCTCTTTGCTACGCCGAGGGACCGGCTCCCCGCGCGAGCTGTCGCTCCCGCAGGGTCTGCCGGGCAGCGTCCAGTCGCGCGCGGCGGCTGGCGACGACGGCCTCTGCCGCGGCATGGCGGTCCGCCGCCTTGGCGAACCGGCGTTCGGCCCGGCGCTCAGCCGCGATCAGGTCATGTTCGGCGGCGACGGTCGCGACCCAGGCGGTGTCTGTCACGGTGTCGTCAACCGCTTTCCTTTCCCGTTCGCCGGCCTTTGCCTTCGCTCTCGCCTTCGCCATGGTTCGTTCCCCCGAAATAGATCTGGACATCCGCTGCGCGATCCCGGCCCGTCGGTTGGGACGGCCATCGCGGCGTTAACGTTGTTAAGATTTCGACCGCACACGGGCACGCGGCGATTGTGGCGGATAAGCTTAGCAAATCTCTAACACCTTGACGCGTCGGCGTCGTCGTCGGTCGGGAGGGTCGCCGTCAGATGGGAGGACGTTCCGCGGTGGTCGGGGCGGTCGACGTGGGGTCGAATACCGTCAAGCTGACGGTGGCCCGGCGCCGATCAAATGGCACGTTGCGGGTGCTGGCCGCGGATGCCGAGACGGTACGGCTGGGGGCGGGGCTGGCCGAGCGGGGCACCCTGGCCGGCGATCGGGTGGACGCGGCACTTGTGGCCCTGACCCGGTTTGGCGAGATCGCCCGGTCGCACGGCGCGACCCGGTTGGTCGGTGTCGCGACCGAGGCCACCAGGCGGGCGTCGAACGGCGGCGAGTTCCTGCGACGGGTGCGAGACGAGACCGGATGGGACTTGCTGGCGATCTCCGGGGAGGACGAGGCGGCCCTGACGTTCCGGGGTCTTGCGATAGAGGTCGACCTGGCAGGCGCGGTCGTCGTCGCCGACATCGGGGGAGGCAGCACCGAGGTCATCCACGCGGACGATGGGGTCATCCGGTCCACGACCTCCCTGCGCCTAGGTTCGGGGGCGCTGACGGACCTCCTCGTCCCTGCTGACCCGCCGACCGTCGCCGACGTGGATGCCTGTACCGCCGCCGCGCTGGACATCCTGCGGCAGGGCGGCGTGGCCGGGGGCCGAGGGGGCAGGCTGATCGCGGTCGGCGGGACGGGTGAATACCTGGCTCGCCTGGTGCCCGACGCCCACCGGGTCATCGGGGCCGAGGTCGAGACCGCCCTGGCCCGGTGCCGGGAGATGCCCGCCGCCATGCTGGCCACTCACCTGGGTATCCAGGAGGCGCGAGCCAGGGTCCTCCCCGCCGGGATCGCGATCGTCCGTGCTCTCCAGCAGGTGCTGCGACCCATCTATATCGAGGTGGCTCGAAGCGGGATCCGGGCCGGCCTGCTGCTCGACACCTTTGAGCGGATGGACCGCGAGATGAACGGGTTGGGCGAGCCCGCTGGCGACAGCGGACCACGTTCGATTCGGAATGACGACTGATCGATGACGCCGGGACGCGGCGCCGCGATCACGATCACGCCAGATGGAGCGCCATGATGCCAGCCAAGGACACGACACCGACCACGAAGGCCGGCGACCTCATTCATCCGGAGACACCGTACCGGGAGGCGATGACCCTCTTGATCGGTGAACGATGGGAGGCGGTCTGGGCCGCCCTGCCCGCCGCCATCGAGGGAACCGACCCTGAAGGTGTCCACGACGTGCGGGTCGCCTCCCGGCGCCTGCGGGCTGCCATGGATGTCGCCCGGGACGCCTTTCCCAAGTCCTGGTTCGGGCGCCTCCACAAGACGGCGAAGGCGATCACCGGGGCCCTCGGCGACGTGCGGGATCGCGATGTCCTGCTGGCCCACCTGGGGGAGGAGCGCGGCAAGGCAAAGGCTGCCGAACGGCCGGGGTTCGACCTGCTGATCGCCCGCGTGGAAGCGGAGCGAGCCGCAGCCCGCGAGGACATGCTGCGTTTCCTGCGGGGCATCGACACGGAGGCCCTGGCGCTCGAGACCCGGCGTCGATTCCTCGCCACGACCGCTGGCCCACCAGCGGACCGTGACGCCGATGAAAGGGCGATCAGTTCGAGTGGCGGCGATCGGACCGACGGGGACCATCCGGGCGACGACTCGGCCGGTGATCCCGACGGTGATGCGCCGCCGGTGCGGCGGACGCGGGTGACGAAGAAAACGTCGCCTGAGGCGACCGCGACCAGCGCGGCGCCCGGTGAGAGGGCCACCGCCAAGAAGGCACGGGGCGCGAGGGGGGCACGTGCCAACCGGGTGGGAGCCACGGACCCACCGTCGGAAGACGGAGCCGGCCGGACGACCGCGCCCGCCGGGCGACGAGGGAGGAACACATGAGTCGCGCCTGGACCGTCCCCGATATCGAACCCGACGCGTCGCTGGCGGTCAATGCCCGGCGCATCCTCGCCGTGCGGATCGGCGAGATGTGGAGCTATGCCCCGATCATGCCCGAGGCCGACCGCACCGAAGCGCTCCACGATGCCCGGATCGCGGCCAAGCGACTGCGGTACACCCTGGAGCTATTCCGGCCGGTGTTCGGCGAGGCGGGTGAAGCCGCGACCGACGCGATCAAGGCCCTCCAAGAAGACCTCGGGACACTCCACGACACGGATGTCCGGATCGCTCTGCTGGAAGACGCGATCGCCGCGTTGCCCGCCCCGGACCACGCCGGCGGCTCGATCGCCGCCGATACCCCGTCCGGAGACCCAGCGACGGGGTTGACGGCGATGTTGAAGCGGGAGGCCGCTGGCCGGGCCAAGCGGCACGCGGCGGTCGCCAAGCGGTGGGACCGCCTCAACCGGGACGGCCTGAGGTCCGACCTGGTCGCCTTATCCGCCATGCCGCTCGACGACTGATCGGCGTGGCCTGACGGCTCGCCGGCACGTGGATGGCGGCAAATGTGCGGTTAACGATATGTGCGCGGCAGCCTGACCAGGACAAGGGCTCGGATGCCGTCTCACGACGAATCGGTCGTCGACAGCCTGGCCGGACACGTGGGGCAGCTTTGTCGCGATGCGCGGGCAGCGCGGGCGATGCCCGCCGGTGCGACCAGATCAGGATCGAGGACTATCCGGTGGGTGCTGTGACGGGGGACCGTGCGGTGAGCGAGGAGGCCGACCGGCAGCGCGTGCCGGTGCTCCGGTCGGAACCGGCTCATACCCTTTGGCTGTTGGTGAGCCGTCTGGGCACGTTATTCCTCGTATTATGGTTCTATTCGTGGTTCCGAAAGTCGTTCTTCCAACAGGGGACGATTCTCGCCTTCGCAAATGCCCTCGACATCATTCACTGGCAGGCACTCCTCGGGCTGAACGTCGAGCTGGACCTCCAGCGGCGCGTGCTCGGAGAGGCCGGGTGGATCGACGCTTTCAATCTCCATTACCGGCAGTTGAAAACCGTGCTGTTCGTGGCGGCCGGCCTTGCCCTGCTCCGAGACCGACCCGGGTTCACGAGCGTCTGGCGCCTGTTCCTGGTCACCACCGCCATAGCCTTTCCGATGTACGCCCTGTACCCCCTGGCGCCGCCCCGGTTCATGGGGCCATATGGCTACCCGTTCGTGGATACCCTGGCGACGTTCGGTGCCGCGCCCAACGCCACGAGCGGGATCGCCGCCGCGAACCAGTACGCCGCCATGCCGAGCATGCACGTCGCCTGGACGGCGATCGCCGCACTGTGGCTGGCGGTGGCGTTGCCCTGGCGCCGGGTGGGAGCCATCATCGGGGCGACCCATCTCGGGACCATGTGCGTCACGGTGATGGTGACCGGTAACCATTACGTCCTCGACATCGCCGGCGGCTTCGCGACGGTCGGGGCGGCGTGGGCCATCCTCGCGGTGGCCGGGCTCTTGGCGAAGACGTGGGCTCCCGTGCCCACGGTGATGAGTGTTGGGAGCGTGCCCCGGGTCACCCTGACCGGCACGGTGATCCTGATCGACTCGCTTCCCGCAGACGTCGCCGGTGAGGGGTGGTCGCGCGGCCATCACGTCCCCGCCGCGACCCGGCCCCGGTCCGCGGAACCGGGATCGCGGCGGCGATGACCGGACGACGTGGGCTAGCCGTCCTCGGGCGAGAAGGGCCAGTGCTCGGACTCATCCTCACCATCGCGGTGCTCGCGGTCGCGTATCTCACGGTCGGTGGCGTCCTCCTGGGACAAGATTCCGCGACTCAGTTCTACCCCTGGTACGGCTTCCTCGGCGAGCAGCTCCGCCAGGGCCGTATCCCGGAGTGGAACCCGGCCCAGTTCTCGGGCGCCCCATTCGCTGCCGATCCCCAGGCCGGGTGGGGCTACTTCCTGGCGATGGTGATCTTCACGGCCCTGCCCCTGGTCGCGGCCGTGGTGGTCTTCCTCCTGACCCACCTCGTGCTGGCGATGACCGGTGCCTACCTGCTGGCCCGGCTGGTGGGGTGTTCACCCCTCGGGGCGGCGGTCGCGGCGGCGGGGTATGCGGGGACCGGCGTCTTCCTCGGTCGCTCACCGTGCTGCCCGGCCTCGTACGAACTCGTCACCTGGGTGCCGATCGCCCTGGTCGGGGTCGACCTGGTGGTCCGCTCGACGACCCCGCGGGGGTGGTTGGGGGGTGTCTCGATCGCCGGGTTGGCGATCAGCCAGGCCCTGGCGGCATGGATCGGGCAGGGCGCCTATTACCTGCTGATCGTGACCGGACTGTTCTTCGTCTACCGCGTCCTGATCGACCCGCCCACCCAGCGGGCTTGGGGCCGTGATGGCCGGCAGAGGGCACTGTTCCTTGTGGGGGGTGGGGGCGCGATTCTCGCGGCGGGATTCGGCCTGGCGGCGATGAGCGTGCTGCCACGCCTGGAGTTCAACGCGGTCTCGAACGTCGCCGGCGGGGTCTACTCCGGCAGCGGCGCGGTCGAGGCGGTGGTCGGCGGGTCAAGCAAGGAGGGGGCGATCGACCGGTTCCTGCTCCCCTCGCTCTACTACCCCGGCATCGCCGCCGTGACCCTGGCGACGATCGGGGTACTGGTGGCGGCCCGGCGGCGGGCGAGCCGGTTCTGGCTCGGTCTGGCGGTCGCGGCGATGGTCTTGACCCTGCCGGACACGACGCCGCTGCACGGGCTGCTGTACCTGCTGCCCCGGATGGAATCGCTCCACCGGCACTATCCGGAGCGGGTGATCCTGGTCGCCTTCGTCGGCATGGCGATGCTGGCCGGCTCGGCCGCCTCGCCCATTCGGGGCCTATCGAGGGCGACCCGGTTCACATCCGCCGCGGTGCCTCTCGGGCTGCTCGGCATCCTGGCGATTGCGGGGACCGCCGTCCCCGTCGTGGCCATCGTCACCGTCGCCCTGGCCAGTGGCCTGTGGTTGGCCGTCCAAGGTTCGCCGGGGATGCGGGCGACGGCGGCGACGGTCTGCCTGGTCGTGCTGGTCGCGATCGACGGCGGGCTGGCCCTGCACCGCCTGACGGACAGCGGGGCGCCCTTCGGGGGATTCCACCGGGTCCAGATCGGGGATGACTACGAGCCTGCCGCCGCCGCCCGGACCCTGCTCGACTGGCAGCGAGACGCGGCGCCGTTCCGCTACGCCGGGTACGACCCGTCGCTGGTCACTATCGAGGATGGCCAGACGGTGCTCTACCGGTACCAATTCGCCGATCCCCTCACCCGTGAGCTAGTCGTGAACAACAGGGCCACGCTCCTCGGGTTGGAAGACAGCCAGGGCTACAACCCGATCCAGATCGGTCGCTACGCGGCGTACGTCGCGGCGATGAACGGGGAGCCTCAGGAGTATCACGGGGCTGATGTCTACCCGGGGGGATTGGGGTCGCCCCTACTCGACCTGCTCAACGTCCGCTACCTGGTGACGCCCGCTTGGGTGGGCGCTGCCGCTGGCGACCCGTTCGCGGCAGCGGGGTGGCCGACCGTCGCCGACCTCGGGACGGTGCGGATCGTCGAGAACCCCGGGGCGATGCCCCGGGCCTGGGTGGTCCACGAGGCGATGGTCGTGCCGGCCGCTGACCAGCCCACGATGCTGGCGGCCGGGTCGGTCGACCCGGCCCGGGTGGCCCTGGTTGAGGATCACGTACCGGGTCTCCCGGGCGGAGGGTTGGACGCCACGGCCGATGTGACGACGGTGGTCGGGAATGACGACCCGGACCGGATCTCGGTCCGGACCGAGACGGCGGCGCCCGGTCTACTGGTGCTGAGTGAGGTTGCCTACCCCGCCTGGGAGGCGACGGTCGATGGCGAACCGACGCCGATCGTCACGGCGAACGGGCTGTTCCGGGCCGTGCCGATCCCGGCCGGGGAGCATGTGGTCGAGCTGCGGTATCGCTCCGCGGCGATGGGGTGGGGCCTGGCGATCACCATCGCCACGGCCCTCGCCTTGCTGGCCGGGCTCGTGGCGACGGCCTTGGGTCGATGGGGCATCCGGAGGCGATGGCGGAAAGCACCAGATTCATCACGGGGCCCCATTGACAGGGTGCCGGCGCCGTGATACAACCTGTGTAGGAGTCAACGCGGCAGGGGCCGCACCGCTCCGCCGCGATGGTCGGTCCGGCACGCACCGGACCGAGGAAACGGCTGGCAGGACACCCCCGCGCGACTGGGTAGCCGAGAGGCCCCCGCGCGACGAGCGATGGAGAGGAGGGCACCCCGATGATGCGACAGGTTTTCGTGGCGACCCTTCGTCTGCCCATCGCCGTTGATCCCCGCTTCGTTGTGGGATCGGGTGACGGACATGCCGCCGGTCGGGAGTGTGTCAGGTGGTGACGTCCTAGCCGTCACCGATCGCCTCGCACCGCTCCCCCGGGTCGCTCCAGCGCCCCGGGTTCTTTGTGCCCCGTTGACGAGACGCCCAACATCGGATCGCCACCCACCCATCGTGGCGAGACGCGCGCGGACCGGTATCCGCGGGCCAGCGTCGCTTTGCCAAAACGGCGGAAAACGCCATTCTAACCGTAAAGGAGGCATCGGTCAGGACGCGCGTACCGTCCACGCGACCCGGGACAGCCCGATCGCTCACCGAGGTCCGAGCGCGGCTCGTCCGCCCGTTCACCGGTCCATCCCGACATCCCACCGGAGGCCAGCCAGCGATGCGTACCGATTTAGCAGCGCCCAGCATGCCCATCCATCGTCATCCCGTCCGCACCACACCGGACCAGCCGTCACGACCAACGAGGAGGCAGATCGCCATGAATCCCATGAACCCATCGATGATGAGCCCGATCGCCGTCAGCCGACACACCGACTACCTGGCCGAGGCCGAGCGGGACCGGATGGTCCGGATCGCCCGTCAGGGCCAGCCGCGCAGGAACATCCTGGACATCGTCCGCCTGGAAATCGGGACCGCGATGATCGGGATCGGGC
>JACCVE010000267.1 GCA_013698285.1 Chloroflexia bacterium
GCGACCACCCGAGCCAGACGGCCCGCACCGGCCCACCCCGCGTCGGTGTCCTCTCCAGCCCGCACGACGCCTCCTCCCCTACCGGCCATCATCGGGTCGCGCGGCCCGGAACGCACCCCGAAGGGAGTATCGAGGACCTCACCGGGCGCTGGCGATAGGCAGTCCGTCCCGATCTGGGGCCACTCGCCTGACGAGATGCCTATCTGGCTGGACCTACGGCCCGGCGGGAAATACGACTCCCAGACCTCGGCCGGGACCATCCCCCGGACATGGCGGAGGACCAGCGGCACGACCACCAACTCGTCGAGGTGCCCGATGACCGGGAGGAAGTCCGGGATCGGGTCGATCGGGCTGACCACGTAGATCGCCAGCCCGACCAGCCACCATCGGGCCCGGCGCGGCGTGCGGGGGTCTGCCGCCACGGCCCGCAACCGCCCCGGTAATCGCACCACCTCGGTCGCCAACGCCCGCAGTTCCTCGACCGCGTCGCCCGGCCGTCGCGCCGTTCGCCACATCCAGACGGACCCGGCCAGGAGCAGGCAGGCAATCACCGCGGAGAAGCCGAGCGCCAACGTCAGCCACAGGTCCATGGCCGAGAGTGTAGGCGGTACCAGTGACGTCTTCGACGAGACCGTGACCCGGGCGCCGACGCGGTTGGCGAGCCGGCCGACGCGCGGATCAGGCGCGACCACGGGCACGCCATCGGCCGAGGAGAAGCGTCACGGGAAGGCCAGGGAGCGCGTCGGTGAGTCCTGCTTCCGGTCGGGCGATAGGGGAAATTACGTCCTTGGACGAGCGGCGATCCGTGCTCGCGTACTGGGCCCCCGGTTGCGAGTCGGACGCTCCGCGGCGAGGGACCGAGCCGGGAGACGTTCTCCCGAGGCGGGACGATGCGGGACTCGTAGCGGCGCATATCGCCACGTCAGTCCTTGACATCGCCAGGATCGGCCAGAGAGTGGGCTCATACGCCACATCCTCAACGGCCGCACGATGTCATCGCACGGAGTCCCGAGGCATCGCTGACCGTCACTATTCCGAAGAGCGCTTCCTGGGTCCAGGCGGAGCTGTTCGACCAGGCGATGGTCGCCCTCATCACGGGCGACGCCACCGGCATCGTCACCCGATGGAACCGCTTCGCCTCCGGGCTCTAGGGGTGGGCGGCCGAGGAGATAATCGGGCGGCGGCCGCACGACCTGCTGGTCGACCCGGATCAGCCCGAGCTGGCCGACCGGATCATGTCGTCATTGAACGCGGGGCACCCCTGGGAAGGGGAGGTCCGGGCGCGTCGGCGGGACGGTGTCCTCATCCCCGTCTACCTCAGTGCGTCGCCCCTGGTGGGCCCCGGGGGCACGTTCGATGGGATCGTGGCCACCTCGATGGACCTCACGGGACGCAAGGCCTCGGACGACCTCATCGCCCACCAGGCCTTCCACGACCCCCTGACCGACCTCCCCAACCGGGCGCTGTTCATAGACCGCCTGGCCCACGCCCTCGCCCGTGCCGAGCGGGAGCGATCCTCCGTCGCGGTGCTGTTCCTGGACTTGGACCGCTTCAAGCTGGTCAACGATCGTCTCGGCCACGCGGTGGGAGACCGGCTCCTGGTCGCGGTCGGTGAACGCCTCGTGGCGTCGGTGCGGACGGCGGACACCGTGGCCCGCTTCGGCGGGGACGAGTTCACGATCGTCCTGGAAAGCGCCACCGTCACCGAGGCGACGGTGGCGGCAGAGCGGATCCTGCTCGCCCTCGTTACCCCGTTCCACGTTGACGGGCGTGAGGCCAACGTGAGCCCGAGCATCGGCATCGCCATCAGCGGCGGGCTCGCCGCCCACCCCGGCGACCTCCTCCGCAACGCCGACGTGGCGATGTTCCGGGCCAAAGCGGCGGGCAAGGCCACCTTGGCGGTGTTCGACCCGAGCATGAACGAACACGCCTCGCGACGGCTGGACCTGGAGGCGGAACTACGGTTGGGCGTGGTCCGGGGCGAGCTGCGCCTGCTGTACCAACCGATCATCGACCTCCGGACCGGGCGACTCGTCGGTCTGGAGGCGTTGGTACGGTGGGCCCGTCCCGCCAACGGGTTGGTCCCACCGTCGGAGTTCATCCCCCTCGCCGAGGAGACCGGGTTGATCCTGCCGATCGGGCAATGGGTCCTGGGCGAGGCGTGCCGCCAAGCCGTCGCCTGGTCGGGCCTCTCGATGGGCGGCGACCTGGTGTTCGTCAACGTCAACGTCTCGGTCCGGCAATTCCACCGGGGGGTGGTGGTCGAGCAGGTCCGTGGGGCACTTCAGGTCAGCGGTCTCGCCCCCGAGCGGTTGCGACTGGAGGTCACCGAGGGGATCTTGCTCGAAGACACCGATGAGGTCATCGAGATCCTCGGGCAACTGAGTGATCTCGGCGTCGGGCTGGCGATCGACGACTTTGGGACCCGATACGCCTCGCTCGATTACCTGCGCCGCTTACCGCTCGACACGCTGAAGATCGACCGCTCGTTCGTTCGCGACATCGCCCGCGATCCCAAGTGCGTCGCGATCGCGCGGTCGATCGCCACCCTCGCGCACGACCTGGGGATGGCCGTGATCGCCGAAGGGGTCGAGACCGAGGCGCAACTGAGTTACGCCAGGGTCATCGATGCGGACCAGGCCCAGGGCTTCTACTTCGCCGCTCCCCTGCCCGGGCACGAGGTGACGCGGCTGCTCGCCGGAATGCCGTTCGTCTTACCACTTGCCGACCTCGCCGAGATGCAAGCCGAACTGCGGTCCGGCGTCCCGACCCAGTCGGGCCCGATCGTGCCGTTGCACGAGCTGTTGGCCCTGGCGGAAACGCTCATGGCTGGTCATCCCGAACGGGATCGATGACCACCCCCGGCTAGCGGAATGGGTGGCCGTCCGGTAGAGTGACGACCTATCAATGGTGGGAGCGGCAAGGATCGCACGGTGGAGGTCACTCCGACACACGTCCTGGTGATCGACGACGCCGAGGAACTGCTGGCCCTCTTCCACGACATCCTCGAGGGCGAGGGGTACCGGACCACGCTCGCCGCCGCCCCGCCGGGCGTCGAGGAGATCGTTCGTCTGGGACCCGACCTGGTGATCCTCGACCTCCTCCTGGGGACGGACGAGACGGTTGCCTGGGACCTCCTGCGGTCGATCCGCGCCGACCAGCGCCTGGTGACCATGCCGGTCGTCCTCTGCTCGGCTGCGACCGACTTGCTCGACCGTCTCCAGGACGACATCGCGGCGCTGGGGGTGGTGGTGGTGCCCAAACCCTTCGAGCTCGACGACTTTCTCCAGGCGGTCAGAAATTGCCGCCCCCCGGGACAGAATCACTGAGGCGCTCAGCCGCGAACTCCGTGGCGCCGCCACGACAGCGGGAAGGACCGCGCGAGGCGCGAGTCATCACCGTTCTCATGGTCGCCGGCGTGGCCCGTCTCACGACAGCCCCGTCTGCGACCGGTGAAGGTCATCATCGGCCCATGGGCGCTCGCTCGCCATCCGGGGCGAGTCCGGGAAGCGGCCGCCCCACCTCATCGACCAGGGCGTCGAGGTCGGCCGCGAGCTTATCGGCCGCCGACTCAATATCGAGGAGCCCCGCCCACACGTCCTCCGCGCTCAACCCCCCCGGGCGCTGGGACCGGATCCTGAGCAGTTGGGCCCGGCCCTTCACGGCCGTGAGCGGGGTCTTGAGTTCATGGACGGCGGCGATGACGAAGGCGTCCTGGGCCCGCTCGGCTTCCAGGAGCTCGACGAGCGCCCGGTCGCGGGCTTCGACCGTCCCGCGCAACGCGGAGTTGGCCTCGACCAGGAGCTGCACCGCCGCGTGCAAGCGTTCGCGGCACAGGGCGAGGGCGCGACCGCCCGTCGTGGACGGGGCCGAGTCGCCCCGGTGGCGACCGGGATAGGCGGCATCTGGGCCAGGCCGCTGCGTCCCCACGGCTCACTCCTCCGGCGGCTGGATGCCGGTTCTGGCGATTCGGCCGGGCCAAAAGGGCCCGTCCGGACTCACCAGACCCACCGCCGTACCGGGCCGTGACGCACGGGGAGTGCCATAGGTACCGGGGAACACCGAATTGCCCCCGCACCATCCGGCTTCCGGGACGATCCCGGCCATGGACCGCTCGGCCTTCGCCGTCACGAGGCGTGACTCGACCCTCGATGAGCGGTCGGCCGCGCGAGTGCGGATCATCGACCCGTGCCGTCTCGTCGGGGCGCCGACCCAGGCCGGGGCCGACCGCGACGCCATCCCGAGTGATGGTCTGGACCGTGATCCCGTCGTCGGCGAGGGCCCTCGTCCAGTGGTCCATGAACGCTGCCTGGTCATCCGGGTCCGCCGCCGTGAAGGCGGCCATCCGGACCGCGATCGGGTCCCGCTGGTGTTCGAAGAAGATGTGGAGGTCGCTCGCCACGACATCCCTCAACATGACGTCACGTCGCATGCCGTCGCCTCTCCCGAACGGCCGGCCATTCGATCACGCGCACATGACCACGCCCGTCACCGCGCGAAGCAGACTTGTCGAACCGGTCTCGCCATGTCGACGTGCCCCCCCACAGCCGCACACCATGGGTCCGCATCGTCTCATCGAGCCGCTCCATGTGCAGGGTCACGCCATACCGGGTCGCGATCACGCGGAGACGGGCTAAATCGGGCGGGCCGCCCGGGGCCAGGACCTCATCCACGTCGCGGAAATACCGCTCGAAACCCGCCGGTGAGATGATCTCCTGGATACGGGCCGGCCCGGGCCCGGCGTTCCAGAACGCGTGCGCCACGTCCCGTGGTGTGATCACGTAGGCGCCGGCCGAGGCCCGGAAGGTCTCGTCGCCGATCTAGATCCCGATCTCTCCCGCCAGGACCAGCGTGATCTCGTCCTCGTGGGTGTGCGGTGGCCCAGCCAGGGCGCCGGGCGCCAGCGGGTGTTCCACGATCGCGAACGCCCCGCCGGTCTCCGCTCCGGCAACCTTGTTGACCACGCCCAACCCACCCAGCGCAACCGACTCACCCGCGCCCGGTGCAACCGACCTGGCTTCGCCAGTCATCCCATCGCCCCCCAGCAACGACCCGGGGCCCCGACCCCGCCCCACGCGCCTTGGCGAGCCGCCTGGGAG
>JACCVE010000311.1 GCA_013698285.1 Chloroflexia bacterium
CCATGGGGACCATCACCAAGAATCGGTGACGATCACCCCAGCACTCCGTGGCCGACATGACCGGCTGTTCGGCAGTCTCGAACGTGGGAGCGACCATGGGACGATACCTGATCCGCCGCCTCATCCAGTCATTCTTCACCCTGGCCGCGATCAGCATCGTGATCTTCGGGATCTTGTCCCTCGCCCCGGGAGACCCGCTCGGCGAGTTCGCGACGAACCCCAACATCTCCCCGACGCTCCAGGCCCAGATCCGCGAGTCGTACGGTCTCGACGAACCGGTCCACGTCCAGTACATCTCCTGGGCCCGGGAGTGGGTGACCGGGAACTGGGGACGTTCGTTCGGCGGTGCCGGTGATGTCCGGGACTACGTCTTCGGCCGGGTTCCCGTCACCCTCGCGGTCATCGGGTCGTCGTTCCTGGTCGGCCTGCTGATCGCGATCCCGATCGGGGTCCTGTCGGCCGTCAAGCAGTACAGCGCCTTCGACCAACTCGCGACGACGTTCGCCTTCCTGGGATTCAGCATCCCGACCTTCTTCTCGGGGATCGTCCTCATCTACATCTTCAGCGTCAGGCTCTTGGACACCCCATTTGCCTTGCCGTTCGTCTTTAACTCTCAGGTTGACGACGTCTGGGGCAACGTGAAGCAGGCGATCCTCCCCGTCGCCGTCCTGGCGATGTTCAATGCCGCCGGGCTGATGCGGTTCGTCCGGGCTTCGATGCTCGAGACGTTGAACCAAGATTATGTGCGCACCGCCAGGGCGAAGGGGTTACGCGAACGGTTGGTCATCGTCGCTCACGCTATGCGAAACGCGCTGATCCCGGTGGTGACCATCATCGCCCTCCGATTACCGGGTGTCTTCGGAGGGGCGATCATCACGGAGACGATCTTCCGCATCCCGGGGATCGGCTCGGCACTCATCACGGCGATCAACAATAGCGACACGCCGGTGGTGATGTCGATCACGTTCGCGGTGGCCGTGCTCGTCGTCCTGTTCAACATCGTCGCCGATGTCCTCTACGCCTTTCTCGACCCCCGCATCGCCTACGATTGAGATCGAGATCGGCGGGGATGGAGCCGCATGCGCCTGGGTCAACGATGCGGCAGGCAGTTTCATGATCGCTGATGTCGCGAAGTCACCGGACCGGAGGAGACCACCATGTCCCAAGAGGCAGAACTCAATGCCGGCGGGCGACCGGTGTCCCCGGCCCGGACGGGTGATGAGCGTTCGCCGGCGATGTCCCGGGAACTGGGGAGGGTCCGCCAGCAACGGTCACTTTGGGGCAATGCCTGGCGTCAGTTCCGACGCCACCGGCTGGCCATGGTCGGGACCGTGGTCCTGTTGTTCCTGATCCTGGCGACACTCTTCGGGCCCTTCCTCTACGGTCGGGCGACGGATATCCCGTTCGAGTACACGTCGAGCCAGCGGCCGAGCTTGGACAACCTGCTAGGGACCGACTCGCTCGGCCAGGACGTGCTTGCCCGGATCCTCTGGGGCGGCCGGATCTCGATCGCCGTCGGACTCATCGCGGCGGCCGTGTCGATCGTGTTGGGGACGGCCATCGGTGCGATCTCGGGCTTCTTCGGCGGCGTCACCGATGCCCTGCTGATGCGGATCACCGACATGTTCATTAGCCTGCCCCAGTTGCCGCTCCTGCTGCTGGTTTCCTTCCTCTTTAAGAACGAGATGGTCACCCTGTTCGAGGACCGATTCGGGGCCGGTAACCTGGGTGTCTTCGTCTTGATCGTGGGGGTGATCGGGATCCTCAACTGGATGCCGACCGCTCGCCTCGTCCGGGCCAGCTTCTTGGCCATGAAGGAGAAAGAATTCGTCGAGGCGGCTCGCTCCATCGGGGCGACGCGCTCCAACATCATCTTTCGCCACATCCTTCCCAATGTCCTGAGCCCGATCATCGTCGCCGCTACCCTAGGTGTCGGTGAGGCGATCATTACCGAGTCGTCCTTGTCGTTCCTGGGTCTCGGCTTCCCGTCCGATGTCCCGACCTGGGGCCGGATGCTCTTCGAGGCGAAGGACTACCTCCAGCTCTCGCCGCACGAGTCACTCATCCCGGGCACGATGATCTTCCTGACGGTGCTCTCGATCAACTACATGGGAGACGGACTGCGCGACGCCCTCGACCCTCGCAAGTCCCAATGAGCGTCGACGCCACGGGAGGGCGTCCGAACGCCGCTCCGGTGGAGCCGTTCGAGTGGCGGGACTTTAGCCGCTTCGTCCGGGTCAGCCGGGTCGCGACCGGATGGCTGGTCCTGTGGGGGACGTATTTCGATCTCGGCACCCGGACGGAGCTGTCCGGGTCACGTCTCTATGCCGCCCGAGCGGGCGTCGTCGAGCGGGTCGGCGCCGCCGCGTCGGAGGTCACGGGCCGAGCGGCCCTGGCCGAGGAGGCCATGGTCCGCTGCCGTCACTGGTTCGCCGACCAGGCCGCGTAGTTGCCGGGGAGCCGTACGGCGACTCTCGGGTTCGCGTGGCTCCGCCTTGTCCAGGCAGGGCTCGGGTTAGATCGTGAGCAAGCCCCGCCGGGTGGCCTTGGTGACCGCCTCGGTCCGGCTCCCGGCGTCCAGTTTGTCGAGGATCGAGCCGACGTGAAACTTGACGGTGTGCTCGGTGATCGCCAGGTCCCGGGCGATCGCCTTGTTGGGCGCCCCCTCGGCGATCAGACCGAGCACCTCTAATTCTCGGCCGGTCAGCGGGGACACCCCGCCTGTCGAGCCGGCTGGAGAGGCGGTGACGGGATGGCGTGAACGAAGGGCGAGGCGTTCCGGCTCCCCGAGCACGAACCCCGCCGAGACGGCGTGGATCGCCAGGACCAGCCGGCCGGGGTCGATCTCCGGCGGCAGCACCGCCGCCGGGCGCTCTTCGACCACGGTGGTCCACCCATCAATGTCGGTCGTCAGGACCACCAGGCCACTGTCCGGCCACCGGCTGAGCAGGCCATCGGTGGCTGGCAGGGTCGGGTCGACCATCGCCAGCAACACCACGTCGGGGCCGCGGCGGCTGACGCGCAGCGTGGTGCCCGCCAGCGCCGGGGCCGAACCCTCCCACGGCTGGAGGTCCGCTTCGTCGAGGACCAATGTCCTCAGGCCGACCGCCAGCGTGGTGAATGGTGAGACGACGTGGACACTGGTCATGGCCCCCCGCGTTTCCGGGTCCTGGCTGGCAAGGCGAGCGGACGGGCCACCGTCTGCCCGGGATCACTTCGGATCAGGGACGATCCTGACCCGAGGCGTTTTTTGATCGCCACCCGTCCCCGCGGACCCTACCACGGGTCGACCGGCGTGGGCAGTCCGATGCGACATGATCACGCCGGCCCGTGACCCGGCGGACGTTCTCGGATCGCCGGTGCGCCTGGGCTGCGAGCGTCCGCTCAGAGCCACGCCACATCGTCGTCGCGGCCTGCCCCGGCGAGGTCCCCATCGCCCCCCGGGTCGTCGCCCCGGCGAACGGCCGCCACGAACTCGTTGACCAGCGCTACCGGGACGGCGAGGGAGAGCGCACCTAGGACCAACGTGTTGACCCCGATCACGGCCCCGTCCGAATCGAGCAGGGGCCCGCCGGAGTGACCCGGTTGGAGGCGAACGTCGGTCTGGACCAACCACGGTCGCCCGCCGGCCTCCGGTGCGGGTGAATGGTCGGTGGCGACGATGACGCCGATCGCCAGCACGTCCCGGCTATTCCGGGGGTGACCGGCGGCGATCGCGAGTTGTCCTGCCCGGGGCGGCCCTGGACGGGCGCGGAGGGGGACGAGGGGCTCGCCGAGTGCCGCCAGCGCCTCCGGGGCGATCCGCAGCGCCGCCAGATCGTATCGTGGGGAGCGCCCGGCCACCGTCGCCGGCATCCTCTGCCCGCCGAGGGCCACCGTCGCGTCCGGACCCGGCACGACGTGGTGATTGGTGATCAACAGACCGTCAACTCCCCAGACGATGCCTGAGCCGTGCCCGCGACCGGTGAGGATGAGCGGCACCGATCGCCGCGCGGTATCGCCGAAAAGGCCCAACACATGGTCGAGGCCGAAGGTGACCATCCTAGTCATCGGTCGAATCTGTCCGGGAACAGTGGTCATGTTGGGACCCCGTCGCCGCTCGGCTTCGTGGCGGATTGAGATGGGTAGGATGCCGGGAGAATCGTCGCCGAGCGGCTAGCGACAGGTCTGGTACGACGGAAAGCCGGGGGCGACGTGCGGTGCCACCCGTCACGTTGCCGCCCCCGCCGATCGCGGACGTTATGGACGCTCACCGATCGTGACGGTCAGCGCCTGCCGCTCACCGCCGCGGACGAGGTCCAGGGCCGCCTGGTCCCCGACGCCGTGGTCGCGCAGCGACCGCTGGAGGTCATCGACATCTTGGACGGGCGTCCCGGCGATGGCCAGCACCAGGTCGCCCAGCATGATCCCGGAGTGATCTGCCGGCCCATCTGGTTCGACCCCGACGACGAGGAGCCCTCGGGCTGGCGACCCCTCACCCTCGCTCCGCAGGGCGGCTGGCAAGGCGACGCTCTGAGCGCCGATGCCGAGGTAGGCCTGGCGGACTTTGCCGTGCTCGCGGAGGGTCCCCACGACCTGGTCGATCCAGGCGTTGCGGACCGTCACCCCGCCCGAGCGGTCGAGCATCGAGGTGTTCAATCCGACCATCGCCCCCTCGGCATCGACGAGCGGCCCGCCGGAGAATCCGGGCAACATCGCCACGTCGGAGCGCAGGACCGACTCGCCGGGAGCATCCGCCGCCGCCCGACGCCCGCCGACGGCATTGACAATTCCGAACGAGGCCATCGCCCCGTTCTCGCCCGGCCGGCCGATGGCGAGGACGAGCTGCCCGGGCCGCGCGTCGCGTTCAGTCCGGGAGACCGGCGTCCCGGCCCCGCCCTCGATGCTGAGCAGGGCAAGGTCGGAGCCGGGGTCACGGCCCCGCAGCGTCGCCGGGACGCGGCGGCCGTCCGGCAACCCGACCTCGAGGTCCTCGTCTCGCTCGACGATGTGGTTCGCGGTGACGACCCACCCATCCTCGGACCAGATGACCCCGGTCCCCGGCAGGCGGCGACGCCCGTAGACGGTCACGGTGTAGTGGCTGGCGCGCTCGACCGCCGACTCGAGCTCGGTCGAAAGTCGTGCCAGCACGTTCTCTGACGAAGCATGTACCTGGTCCATCTGTGAGTTCCTCCTGATGTGTGATGGGTCTCGATCGCCGACCTTCGCGGCCCGGGCCGCGAAGGCGGTGCCGTGGGGGTCCAGTGCCGACCCGGTGGTCCGGGTTCGGTGCGGTGTCCAACTCCCTGGGGCACCGCCGTGCACATGACCAGGGTAACGGCCGGCGAGGCGCGCGGGCACGGCCGGACGGGTAGGCCGGGCACTAGCCATCCTGGCAGGACGGTCAGGGTGGGGGATGGCATCTCCCGGGGCGGACAGCCGCCACGGCGTCGCGCGGGGTTGGTACACTATGGTCACGACAACGACCCGACGACGGTGACGAAGGCCATGATCTCCCCGCGCGCGACATCGCGGTGGCCGATCCCGGCCGTACTCGGAAGGGATGCGAGACCTGGACGTGCCCGGCCGGGCGGTGCCGCCGCCGATCATCGAGAGCCGGGGGCTGACCAAGCGATATGGTCGTCACCTGGCATTGAACGACCTGACGCTATCGGTGCCATTCGGCGCCATCGGTCTCCTTGGTGCCAATGGGGCGGGCAAGACGACCCTGATCCGCGTCCTGCTCGGCCTGACCACGCCGACAGCTGGGGAGGCCCGGGTCCTCGGGATCGATACCAAGGCCGACCCGATCGAGGTCCGGCGCCGGGTCGGGTTCATGCCAGAGTCGGACGCGCTGCCCCGAGACGCCACGGCCGCCGAGTTCGTCGGCCACATGGCCGAGGTCAGCGGGCTCCCCGCCCAGACGGCCCGCCAGCGGGCCGCCGATGTCCTCTATCAGGTCGGGCTGGATGAAGAGCGCTACCGCCTGATCAAAGGCTTCTCGACCGGCATGAAGCAGCGGGTCAAGCTCGCCCAGGCCCTCGTCCACGACCCCAGCCTGGTCTTCCTCGATGAGCCGACCAACGGTCTCGACCCCCGGGGCCGGGACGAGATGCTCGATCTGGTCGACCGCATCCACCGCTCATTGGGCATCGCCGTCGTGTTGTCCTCCCACATCCTGGAAGACATCGAGCGCGTCTGTACCCACGTGATCATCATCGACGGCGGCAGGCTCTTGGTCTCGAAGACGCTGCGCGCCACCGCCGACTCCGAAGGAGATGTCCTGTTCCGCGTCGATGGCGAGCCGGCGCCGGTCGTCGAGCGGCTCCGGGCGCGAGGCTTCACAGCGAGGGCCGGAGTGGGGGAGTCAGGTCAGGATATCGTCGTCTCCCCCGAGTCGGACGAGGCCTACGA